>NZ_DFMB01000027.1:0-27392 GCF_002375325.1 Marinobacter sp. UBA3604 | reverse complement strand
AAGTGCGATGAACCTTTTTTTTGGCAGCTGGTACAGTAGATACAAAAAGGCCGGCGAGTCAGTCTCGCCGGCCTTTGCTTTACTGATAGTGAATAGGTTGTCTATCTAATCTTAACGACTACTGAGATATCACCGTCTCCCCCTGAGGAAGCAGGTTTGCTTCAATCTCATCCTCCGTGAACAAGAGCTTGCGAGACTCCTTATTGGAATACTGCACACTCTGATCACTGAAGTAGTCGGACATGGCATCCGTGGACTGGGAATAACTAACCAGGCCATACGCCTCCGGGCCGTTATCCGTGAACTCCAGGCCAAAGTGCCAGCTCGTACCCCTTGCCATTAACCAACCGTCTATACCGTTGCTTCCGTCGGAAAGGCCGGCTGTATTGGGAATAGTGGGCGGAGCAATTCGGGGGAAGCGGGTATCTTCCGCAAATGGCTCACTCACAACACCAATCGCGTTAAACGCACCGTCAATACTGCCGTCGCCCCCATGCCAGGGAATTTCAACGGTCTGGAACACAGGCATATCGCCGGAGCCCGGTACGACACCCCCTGATGCACGGTAATACTGCAGGTCACCCAGGGCGGTTGTGGGAGCAATACCCTGAGACACAAGCGCGTCAACACCTGCCGAGAGTGCCAGAAGCATAGTATCGTCTGGTGTGCCCGCATTGTCTTCTGACGGACTGGCGGGAGTACCGACCGGATCAGAAGGGCTGAACGGCTGGGTTAGATCCGTGTTCACGTCTTCAAGGTAATTCGCCATGAAAACCCTGAAGATATGGGCGCCAACGCTATCACGGTTGTAGAGACCATCCCAGTTTTCCAGCGACTGACACCAGGATGACAGGTCCTGCCCGCCAACCGCTGTGGTTCCTATCGCATCGCAACGTTCCAGAAGCTCAGGCAGAAACTGCTCCGCGTACCAGGAACGGTTGTTCCAGATCACACCCAAAAGCTCTTCAGCATTGAACTTACCGTCCTGCCCCGCAGGGAGCGGAGCTGATGGAACGCCCGGCTCAAGGGGATTTTGAAGCATCTTGATACCCAAACGGGTACGGGCATTGATCTCTGCTTTTTCCTGACCAAACAGTGGTGAGTAACCTGTCAGGAACTCATCAGGGTTTGTCGCCCAATAGCTGCTGTTCGAGTTCTGAACCCAGTCGGAGCGAACCAGCTTGGGTTTATCGCTGTACGGGACCAATGGGCCGCACGAGGTTTCAACCCAATCCTCAATGGACTTGCTGCCATCAAGAAGCGTGACACCCTGATCAAACAACCCGGCGTACGAAGCACTGCCAAACCGCCTGAAATTGACAAGGGCAATCGCCTTGTCGGAAAGGTTGGGCACAGAACTGCTATCGATGTAGAACGCGTTGCCCTGGTCATCGGCATAGGTGGTGTTCGTCCAGAGTGTAGACCCACAGTTCCTGAATACATCCTGAAATTCAGAAAGGTTGCTCGCCCGGCTCATTTGCAGCCAGGTATCCAACAAACCGCCGGTGTTTGCGTTGGCATCGCGGTACGTCATCGCTACCGATCCGGTCGAATTCAACGCGCCATTGCCACCCCAGGCCGGCAACTGGTTGTTGACAGCATTGGCGGCGATCATGGGTCCGTACTCGGAGAAATAGAAATCCCGCTCAAGAACCGCTGGTTCCGGCATGCCGGGCATTTTTACTTCGATCTGGTAGGTCTCAACCTCAATGGGTTTTTCCACACCATCTTTTACATAGGTAAGGTTATCCCCCGTCTTCAGGGTGAGCTCATACCAGGTAAATCGACGGCTCGTGGTAACGGTGTGCGACCACGCCAGATTTTCATTGAAGTTGATAAGCGGTATTGCGGTACCTAGCAACCCCGCTCCATGAACATTCAGGTACCCCGGAACGGTCATCTGCACTTCGTAGAGGCGCCGGTGCCCGGTGTAGGGGAAGTGAGGATTGGCAAGGAGCGCACCGCGGCCCTGCTCAGTCATCGTGCTACCAATACCCCAGGCGTTACTGGCGAGGCCCATGTCGGTGAAATCCTGCACGGCCCCAGCATTGGCCTTTGCCGTTGCGACGACGTCCTTGCGCAATTGCTCAACCTGTTCAGCGTTGGCAACCGCTGAAACCGCCACCGGGGCAGGACTTTCCCCAGGGGGAACTGCCAGGAAAACCGCGCCCGTTGCGAATTGGGCACCACTGGCATACTGCCCAACCACTCGATAATGAGCCAGGAGATCAACCGGGGTAATCGCCTGCACCCACTCCTGATCCCTGCATTCCTCAGGCAGGTCGCCCGGATCGGTTTCGGCGACGTAGCGATTATAACCCTCGGTGAAACCTTCAATCAGTGCGCGGCTCTCATCCGTTAGCGTCGGGAGCTCTCGTTCAGCGCCACTGTATATTTTTTGGGCTTTGTAGCTGAAATCATTAACTATATTGAGCCCTACACCGAAAGCCGTATTGGGTCCCGGGCCAAAATACTTGGCCCTCTCACTTCTGGCTTTAACAATAGCCTCGGCCAACACACATACGTTGTCCTGGGCCTGGGCATAACCATGACCAAACGCCGCAGAGGCCAAGTCATCCGCCTTCACATGCGGAACCCCGCCGGCTGTCCTCCTTATAGTTGCCTCAAATGTACCGTCCGCCGGGAAAAGCTGTTCGTTCACCGAGCTATCGGAGTCGGAAGAAGAACTGCTTCCGTCGAAACATCCTGCAATCAGAAAGCTGCTGGCCAGCGCTACCCCGGCCGCTTTCAACGCGCTTTTGTCTGCGCTCCTGAAAGGTTTGCGAAGCGATTTCATAGTGATTCGTCCATTGTGATTGTTATGGGTAAGCCAAAGATGACTCACTCTCACAAATTAGCAGACAACCCGTTATTTAGCTAAGGACTGACGAACGATTCAGTTTTTGTCTGGGCGTCTCAGAAATCGCCGTTGTCGGCCCCCAGTGTCCGGCCGATATAACGGCTCTCACAGGGCGTTGCACTGAATTTGATCGGGTGGCCAATCTGCTTTTGCCCCCCCCCGTTACCTTTTGCCACATCAATAACCATGCCGCGCGCTTTCAGCTGAGGATGTTCGGCTGCCTCGGTAATGGTCAGCACCGGCTCCACGCACGCATCAACGTTCGCAAATACGTCCTGCCATTGTTCCAACGTTTTTTGTGCAATGGTGGACTTCAACGCCTCCCGGATGGCCTGCTGGTGCTCAGGGTTCTGGCTCAAGGCAAAGCTCTTCATGTCGGGGATGCCCAGGGCATCACAAAGCCGGTCGGAAAACTGGGGCTCCAGGCTACCCACAGACAACCATCGGCCGTCGCTGGTCTGGTAGTAGTCGTAGAAGGTGCCGCCGTTGAGCATGGAGCTTTCCTGCTTCTGTTGCTGCCCTCCCGCCAAGGCTGCAGCACCGGCCATCGTATTGAGGGCAAAGGCGGCGTCGGTCATGCTGATATCGATAAACTGCCCCTCTCCTGTTTGCTGGCGGTGAATCACAGCCGCCAGTATCCCCATAACGGCATGATGTGAGCCGCCTGCCACATCGGCAACCTGGATACCCATCGGTGGTGGCCCGGTTTCCCGGCGACCGCAATGGCTGGAAACTCCTGCCAGTGAAAGGTAGTTGATATCATGCCCTGCCCGATCCTTGTAGGGGCCAGTCTGACCGTAACCGGTAATCGCGCAGTAAATAAGATTGGGGTTGATGGCCTTGAGGGTTTCATAACCAATCCCAAGCCGGTCCATAACGCCGGGTCGAAACTGTTCAATCACCACGTCGTACTCTGTCACCAGCTG
The DNA here is from genome assembly GCF_002375325.1 of Marinobacter sp. UBA3604. Taxonomy (NCBI): domain Bacteria; kingdom Pseudomonadati; phylum Pseudomonadota; class Gammaproteobacteria; order Pseudomonadales; family Marinobacteraceae; genus Marinobacter; species Marinobacter sp. UBA3604. The sequence goes on along the minus strand of NZ_DFMB01000027.1, from coordinate 23,606 downwards.
CTTGACCAGGTCCGCACTGCCCTCTTGCTTCAAATCCAGCCCAAGGGATCGCTTACCCCGATTGAGGAAGGTGTGGGACGTACTGACGCCATCTTCCAGCGGCGGCATCACTCGGGTCAGGTCCAGGCGGCCAGGGGCCTCCACCCGCAATACATCCGCGCCCATATCCGCCAGCAGCATGGTAGCGTAGGGGCCTGGCAGCAATGTACTGAAATCCAGAACCTTCAGGTTGCTCAGTGGGCCGGGCATGCAAACCTCCTTCTCTATTTTTGGACAACCCTGATGCTGCCCTGTTTTCCCCGCGGGGCCAACTGCCGGTTCCATCATTCCAATTGACTATTTCTTCCAGTGCGGCGCGAGAGTGATGGTTGCATTGTACCCAAGGGGTTTTATGATGGGCTTCGTTCAATAAGGATAAAGGATGATATGTCGGAACTCACCGTTTCCAGGCACTTCGTGGAAGCCGCATTGGTTGGGGCCGAAAGAGCGGGGATTGATACCCATACAATGCTGCGCGAGGCCGGAGTTTCACCGGACCTGCTGAAGATCGAAATGGCCCGGGTGAGCAGCACCCAGTACAGCCGGCTGATGCAGGCTGCCTGGAACGCAATGGACGATGAGTTCATGGGGTTGGGGCCACGCCGCTGCCGCACCGGCACGTTCGCCACCATGTGCGCGCTGGTTATCGACTGCCCCAATCTTGAGGCGGTCTATCGCCAGGCGTTTGATTTTTGCCGCCTGTTCGAGCCCATGGTCACCATGAAACTGGAAGTGGACGACAGGACTGCCCGGCTGGTAACGGTGATCGAAGGGGATATCCACGACCCGATGCATTTTTTCCGGGAAAGCATACTGGTCATCTGGCATCGTCTTGGCAGTTGGTTGATCGGGCAACCGGTGGAGCTGCTTAAGGCGGAATTCAGTTACCCCAGGCCGCCCCATGGCGACGAATACCGGCATATCTTCCATTGCCCACTGTCGTTCGAAGCCAGTGAAACCGCCCTGACGTTCGACAAGCGTTTTCTACAGGCTCCGGTGATACGCGACAAGCCGGAAATGCGGCAGTTCCTGAAAACCTCACCGGCCGACCTGCTGTCGCGCCCGGACGAGAGCAACACCTTCACCGGACGTATCCGCGCACTGATTGGCCGGGATTTTGCGAGATCCCTGCCCGACTTCGAATGGATTGCCACAGAGCTTCACACCAGCCCCCAGACTCTTCGCCGACGGCTGAAGCAGGAAAACACCTCCTTCCAGGAGATCAAGGACCTACTACGCCGGGACATGGCCATCTATTACCTGTCCCGGCCAGACCTGCCGATCAATGACATTGCGTTTCGGGTCGGATTCACCGAACCCTCAACGTTTCACCGCGCCTTCAAGAAGTGGACAGGAGTCACTCCCGGTGCTTACCGCGAAGGCGAACGGGGTCAGCTTCAGGATTGACTGGGGCTCTGCATGGTGCGAATCAGCCGGCCAAGGGTGCGGGCAATTTCCTCGGCCCGTTCGCGATCCGGGCTGAGTTTCATCAACCGCGAGCCATCTCGTGGGTCGTAAATCCAGCAACTGGCGGTTGAACTCTCGCAATTCCATTCAATCTGAGGATTGACTCCGAAAACGCCCATGGACTCGGTTGTTTTGACAACACGACCACCGGACTCACGTCGGGACTCCTGGATACTGATAGTGTCGTTCAGCCTCTCAATCCTGTACGACACATCGGCAGGACGGTCCAGCCTTACGATCCTCTGATCTTCACGCCAACCAGCAACGTCCAGGAGCGTATTGGCATGAATCACCAGCGCGTCGGCGTTCGAATCCGCCAGATAGAGTTCCCGGAGTTTCCCCAGTGACTGCTCGCTTGCAGGCTCGATAATGGCCACTGGCTCCGGATCAATAGAGCCATTGTTCTTGGCACTTGCGCCCTCTTGCTGGCGGGCTTTTTCGACATTGGTTATCAGTTTGAGCGCATCGGTGTAGTGCTCGCCTTCACTGCCCGCCAGACTGACGTACTTTTCCAACGCTGCTTGTGCCTCATTGTAGTGATCAGATTCCAGCATCACGCGGCCGCGAAAATAGAAATAGTTCGCCGGTTTCTCCCCCTCCAGTTGCTGGAGACGGTTCAGGTACTCACCCGCTTCACCCCAGCTCTCTGAGGAAACGGCCTCTTCAGTGGCAAGCATTAATCGCCGGGTCTCGTGTTCAGGCTCAAGGGCACTAACCTGACCGGCCATCAGTAGGGATGCCAACATAAAACCACTGACTGAACGACGCCCGACTCGGGTTATCTTCACCATCTTGTTTACTCCTGCTGATTATCCCGGGCGGCGTCTTCGTCCACCGTGGGCCCGACCGGATCGCTGGTGTCATCCACACCATCGGCGTCCACTTCGGCTTGATCCAAAATCGCTTTCGGGAGTTCTTTTTTAACACGAACGCCCAACTCCACAAAGCGGTTGGCTTGCGAGATAAGGTTTCCACGGCCACGGGTGAGCGTATTCATCGCCGAATCATAGGTTCCCTGCGCGGTGTGCAACTGGCTGCCCAGCTTTTCCATCGCTTCTACAAAAACCCGAAGCTTGTCGTACACCGCACTGGCACGGTCGGCAATCCTACGCGCATTCTGGCTTTGACGCTCGTATCGCCAGATATTTTCAATGGTTCGCAAGGTCGCAAGCAATGTCGTCGGTGTAACCACAATAATCTTTCGCTCGAATGCTTCTGCGAATAGGTTCTCGTCCTGCTGAAATGCAGCCACAAAGGCCGGTTCAATGGGCATGAAAAGAAACACGAAATCCGGAGAGTGCAGGCCGTGAAGCTGGCTGTAATCTTTCTCGCTCAGGGCGCGAATATGATTACGCACCGCCTCAACGTGCTGGCGAAGGGCTTCTTCCCTGGCAGTCTCATCCTCTTCTGTTGCCCACTGCTGGTAGGCCAGCAGGGACACCTTCGAATCCACCACCAGGTTTCGGCTGTCCGGCAAATGAACGATGACATCGGGGCGCAGCAACTGGTTGTCATCATCTCGGTAGCTGCCCTGGGTTTCATACTCAATACCCTTGCGCAAACCGGAGCGCTCGAGGACGCGCTCCAGAATCAGCTCGCCCCAGTTGCCCTGGATTTTCTTGTCTCCTTTAAGCGCCTTCGTGAGGTTGGAAGCTTCTTCGGTGATCTGGCGGTTCAGTTCCTGCAGGGATTTGATCTCACTCCTTAATGCCTGTCGATCCCGAGTTTCGGTGGTATAGACGTCCTCTACCCGTTTACGGAAATCCTGGAGTTGATCCCGGAATGGGTTCAGCAGGGTGTCGATGCTGGTGCGGGTCTGCTGGCTGAAGCGCTCGCTCTTCTGCTCGAAAATACGATTCGCAAGGTTCTCGAACTCCTGTTTCAACGCATCACGATTTCGTTCCAGTAACTCCAGTTTCTCCGTGGTTGCACGGCGCTCCTTGTCCAGCGTTACTTCCTGCTCGCGCTGGGCAACCCTGGCGTCGCCAAGCTCGCGGGAGAGCTCATCGGCTCGCTGCTGCTGGGACTTCCTCTCGGTTTCGAGTTGTTCTATGCGATCCAGCCGCGCCTTACTTTCGGACTCCAGCCCGGCCACCCGATTTTCCAGCGTTGCCGCACGCTGTCGCCAATGTTCGGTGTCCCGGCTCGCCTGCTCTGCCTCGGTTTTGCCGTTTTCGAGAGCAGCTTCAAGCTGATGGAGGCGCTGTTCGTCCATCGCCCGCGTGTACTCAAGCTCCCGGAGTGCGGATCTGGCACGGCCCCCCTTAACCATTGAAAACACCAGACAGCACAGCGCTAGCACCAACAAAATCAGCAAAGTGACGGTTTCCGGCCTACGCCCCACTATATCGATGATTGCCTCGGGCACCCCGATCTCCTCTAAATGACTGACTCAAACATTACGATAGAACAACAGTTTACCGTATTCGTGGAACCTTTTTGTTCGGACTCACGTCAAAGGTTTGCCATTCACTGGTTCTAGTGGACCAATTGGCAAATTTCCCGACCCAAGGCATCCGGCTCTGGACTCGGAACGTAATATCATCTAAAACGGTGAATGTGGCCTGTTTGCCGACAGAATGGCTGGTTTGCTGCCGGGTGCCAAGGTCCAGGAGCAGTATAAGGGACAGGAATTCAACATGCTCAAAGAGCTATGGAGAAAATTGGGATCTGAATTCTCCCATTCCGGGTGTTCGGACGTGGAAGGCCGTGAATACCGCAGGCCTGGCGCTCAAGCCAGCCACGGTGGTTTTCGCATTCTTCCCCATATGACCCACACCGGGGAATTCCACCTGGAAAGACTGACTGGCATCCTGAAGGGGCGCTACGGCAGAACCTTTCAGAACAATGGGGACGAATCCATCCGCGATCTGATTCACTTCGCTTCCCGCATTCAGGATCAGGATGTCCAGAGAGAACTGCTGCTGTTTTACCTGAACTGCTCCCCTGTGGTGCAGGAATACCTTCGTTCCGAAGAAGTTCTTGCACAAAACCACTTCCTTTCCCGGACATCCGGGAAAAAATAATACCCGCCGTTAATGATCTGTAAACCGACTCAACAGTTATGTTGTTGTATACTGCCGGCCTGTGATTACAAGTGGCTGTTCTAGCACACCCGAATTATCCTTGCAGCACTCTGTAATTAAAGTATCAAAGCCGTGGATTCAGGGGTTTCGGATCTTGTCTATACGTTCAGAGTTTGGAAAGTTGGCTGCGGCCGGCCTTGTGATATCACTCATCGCTGGCTGCACTGCGGATCGTTACTTTATGGTGCCAAAGCAGGATCTTGAGGCACTGAATACCTCCGTTATTAATCAGGGTGAAGAGGTCGTTCGCCTTGAGAACCGGACGGATGAGAGTTTCCAGGCGCTGACCCGGCTGAATGAGGAATCCACGAAAACCATCCTCGATGCCATCACCGAACAGGTCGAGAAACCCGCCTGCCCTCCTACCCCCAAACAGCAGGCCTGCACAGCGGGGCAGTCTGGCTCCAAGAGCGACGGAAGGGCCGACCGACTCAAGGGCAAGGTTGTTGTTGGAGAGTTGGAGAAATTCTACCTTGCTGGCCCCGGCCTGATCTACGACGCTCGCATTGACAGCGGGGCCGAAACCTCTTCATTGGATGCCCGAAACATCACCCGGTTTGAACGGGATGGGAATAACTGGGTAAGGTTTGACGTGCCGGTACCTGACTCCGAAGACATGGTAACGCTGGAACGGGAAATCTCACGCCGGGTCAGGATTATCCAGTCCAGCACCGATGAATCGGAACGCCGTGTGGTTGTGGAGTTGCAGTTCATGATTGGCAACCACCGGCAACAGGCTGAGTTTACACTGACCAACCGAGAGCACCTCTCACACACGGTGCTGGTTGGCCGCAACATTTTGAGGGACGTCATGCTGATTGATGTGGGCAAGGAGTTCGCCACCGAACTGCCCGACAAACTGCCAGCCGAAGAAAATGGGGACCAACCTTGAGTAGCCGCTCACGCATTCCGTTTTTCTTCGCTATCCTCCTTCTCATTGTGGCTGGACTTTCGATAGCCACTTGGCGGCACGTCGAGCTCGGCATTCCCTGGTTTACGGGGGAGCAAAAGCCGGTCTGGATGGTCGAGGCCCGAGTGGACTTCGATGGCACCGGAGAACCCGTACTCGCCAGCCTGAACATCCCTGATCAGCCACCCCAATTCCGTATTATTTCGGAGCAGGCTGCATCTCCCGGTTACGGTTTTTCCATCGTGGATGACTCCGGTGAACGCCGGGCTGAGTGGTCAAAGCGCAACGTTAGCGGCCCCCAGACGCTCTACTTCAAGGTTCAACTGATCCCTGATGACAGAGCCCTTGGCAGCCAGCCCAAACGACCGCCCAAACCTGAACCGGTCTTCTGGGAAGAACCTCAGGCAACAGCCGTGGAAGAGTTGTTGCAACAGGCCGCTGAACGCTCCAGCACGCCTGAGAGCATGACCCGGGAACTGATCAAGCTGCTCCAACCGGACCAGGGCGCCCAGAACACCACCCTGCTCGTGTCCGAAGCAAACTACATTGATCTGCTGACCCGGATGCTCAACCATGCAGGCATTCCCGCTCGAACGGCAGACGGCCTGGCCCTGGAAGATGCCAGGCGACGCCAGCAACTTCGTCCATTCCTGCAGATCTACGACGGTTCCCGATGGCTGACCTTCAATCCCCGCACAGCGGAACAGGGGCTTCCGGAACATGTCCTGCTGTGGCGACAGGCTGCAGCTTCCCTGCTGGATATTGTCGGCGGTGACAATTCAGACGTTAGCTTTTCCATGCTTCGGCAAACCATCCCGGCACTGCAATTGGCGCAGGCTCAGTCCAGCGAGAATGGCCTCGGCTTCCTGAGTCTTTACCAGCTCCCCATTGAAGAGCAAAGCATGTTCAGAATGCTTCTGCTGCTTCCCCTTGGGGCGCTCGTGGTGGCCTTTATGCGAATTGTCGTCGGCATACGAACGTCCGGCACGTTCATGCCGATACTGATCGCCGTGGCCTTTGTGCAGACGACACTGATTCCGGGGCTGATAGCCTTTATTTCCGTGGTGGCCATTGGCCTGCTCATGCGTGGCTACCTGTCGAGCCTTAACCTGCTGCTGGTCTCGCGAATATCCGCGCTGATCATTCTCGTGATCTTTATCACGGCCGGGCTGAGCATTGCGGGTTATCAAATGGGCTTCAACACGGGGATGACGGTTACCTTCTTCCCCATGGTGATTATCGCCTGGACGATAGAGCGCATGTCCATACTCTGGGAAGAGGAAGGCGCCCGGGAGGTGTTTGTTCAGGGAGCCGGCAGTTTGTTTGTCGCAGTCTGCGCATTTCTGATTATGAGCGCGCCCCTGGCGAGCCACCTGACGTTTAATTTCCCGGAGCTTCATTTCGTGGTTTTGGGGCTGATCCTGCTGATGGGACAGTACACGGGCTACAAGCTCACAGAGCTCCGTCGTTTTTATCCGATGAAGGCGTATAACTGATGGGCTGGATTTCGCCCTTCAAGCTGAACCAACTGGGCATGCTGAACATGAACCGGCGCAATGTGGACTACATTGCGCGGTACAATAGCCGTTCTTCATACCCCTTGGTGGACAACAAACTCAAAACCAAGCTGGTGGTTGCCGAATACGATGTTCGCACCCCCAGGCTGCTGCAGGTGGTGCGTCAGCAACACGAAATCTCCCATTTCCGGGAAATGGCAGAGGACCTGGACGGCTTTGCCATCAAACCGGCCAAGGGTTCCGGAGGTAAAGGGATTACCGTGATTACCGGCCGGGACGATAACGATTACGTCAAGGCCTCGGGCTCGCGGGTATCCTCGAGCCACCTTGAGCGCCACCTGTCCAACATTCTTGCCGGGCTCTACTCGCTGGCCGGCACGCCCGACGTCGCCATTGTCGAGAACCTGGTGGAATCGATTCCATCACTCGCCAAGTATTCCTTCCAGGGTGTACCGGATATCCGCATCGTCGTTTTTCAGGGCTACCCCGTGATGGCAATGCTTCGGCTGGCTACAACCGCTTCAGATGGCAAGGCTAATCTACACCAGGGTGCCGTAGGTGTTGGACTCAATATCGCCAATGGCCACAGCCTGAATGCGGTACAGTTCAATCGACCGATCACCCTGCATCCCGATACAGGCCTCGCCCTGGAGAACCTGGTGATTGATGACTGGCAGGAAATGCTGGTAATGGCATCACGATGCTACGAGGCAACCGGGCTGGGATATATGGGTGTCGATCTGGTCGTGGACGCAAACGAAGGGCCTTTGCTGCTTGAGCTGAACGCCCGCCCCGGCCTGGCCATCCAGATGGCCAATGGTCGCGGTCTGTTGCCGCGCCTGAGGCAAATCGAAGCCCTCCGAAGGACGCACTTCACCCCGGAAGAAAGAGCCGCATTCGCTATGGATACCTTCACGTCCAAAACCTGACCTTCAAATAGCAGGCACAAAAAAACCGGGGCAAACCCCGGTTTTTTTACTTTCTCACACTTCTCAGAGCTTACCTTCGGCAATCAGCAGCTTGCGCTCATGGGTGAGGCCTTTCAGCAGCCCCCAGGTCATGACCAGCAACACGGCTGTAAACGGAAGCCCTGCCGTAATGGCAGCTGCCTGAATCGCGCCCAGTGCGTCTTCGCCGCCACCGAAGATCAGTGCTGCGGCAATGGCACCTTCCATTACTACCCAGAACACACGCTGCGCAGTCGGAGCGTCGGTTTTACCGCCCGCGGTAATGCTGTCCACGACCAGCGAGCCGGAATCAGACGATGTCACGAAGAACACCAGCACCAGCACGATACCCACGAAGGATGAGATGGCAACGAACGGCAGGTTAGCGAACATCTGGAACATGGCCAGGGACACGTCCGTCAGACCATTTTCAGCCAGAGCACCAATGCCGTCCTGGATCTGCTCCAGAGCGGAACCGCCAAATGCGCTCATCCAAACCACGGTAATAACGGTCGGCACGATCAGTACCGCAGTCACGAATTCACGAACCGTGCGGCCCTTGGATACGCGAGCGATAAACATACCAACGAACGGCGACCAGGAAATCCACCACGCCCAGTAGAAGACCGTCCAGCCATGGAACCAGGCTTCATCTTCACGACCAAACGGATTGCTGAGTGCCAGCGCATTGCCGACGTAGCTGGATGAGGTCACCCAGATGGTTTCGAAAATGGTCATGGTCGGACCGGCAAAGATAATGAAGAACAACAGAATGCCGGCCAGTGACATGTTGACGTTACTCAGGATCTTAACGCCACCGTCGAGGCCTCGCAGCACTGAAATCAGGGCAAGAGCCGTCACGCCGGTAATAATCGCCATCTGCACGTTGATACCTGACGAAATCCCGAACAGGTAATCCAGGCCGGAAGCAGCCTGTTGCGCACCAAAACCAAGAGACGTGGCGAGACCAAAAATGGTTGCCACCACCGCCAGGATATCAATGATATGACCGGGCCAGCCCCAAACCCTATCACGGAGCAGTGGGAAGAACGCAGAGCGAATGGTCAGCGGCATGTTCTTGTTGTAGGCGAAAAACGCCAGAGACAGAGCCACAATCGCGTAGATTGCCCAGGGATGCAGACCCCAGTGATACATGGTCGCACCCATGGCCAACCGCGCGCCCTCGGCCGTATTGGCCTCAACGCCGAGCGGCGTTTCATACCAGCCCGTGTAGTAGGCGACTGGCTCGGCAACGGCCCAGAACATGAGACCGATACCCATACCTGCTGCAAAGAGCATGGCAAACCACGACATCGTCGAAAATTCTGGTTTGGCGTCCATCCCGCCGATGCGGATTTTGCCAACGGGCATGAATATAAGAGCAAGGGAGACAACGACAAAAATGTTGGCACTGATCAGGAAAAACCAGTCAAATTGTGCGATGGTCCACCATTTGGCGCCGTCGAGGAGCTCCTTCGCCTCTCCCGGGAAAATCAGCGTCCCGATTACAAACGCAACAACGATTATTGCTGTAATCGGAAAAACTGGCGCGTGTAGGTCCAGGCCAAACGGATTAATATTATCCTGGCCTGCGACGTAATCCGTTTGGTACTCGTCTTTTACAACGTCGCCCACGTTTTGAGCCTCCTGTTGGTGAAAATCTTTTCAATATTCGGATGCAAACGTTACAAGCTCGCCATCTTATTGCTTTGAGTTCAAAACATCAAAGAACGGACAACTTACGCCCTGAAAACAATCTTAGACCAATATTTCAGTGTTCGTACAAATTACTCCTTGATCCGTCTTGCCATACGGGAACGTATCTCCCGCACTTATACTGTTAATATTCTGCAAACATACTGCACATCCACTCAGAGGAGTTTATGGCTAAAACCGAAACCTTCCCCTTCCGATATACGCTTTATGCGCTGAGCCTGACTGGCTTTATCGTTTCTCTACTGGCCAGTACCATCTGGGGGGGCTGGTTTTATGTCGTCCCCGTCCTGCTCGGGGGATTGGCGGCAACCGGCACATGGGATCTGCTTCAGCGTAAACGCACTGTTAGCCGAAATTACCCCATCCTCGCCCATTTTCGGTATTTTCTTGAATCGATTGGCCCGGAAATACGCCAGTACTTCATCCAGTCCGACACCGACGAACGCCCCTTTTCACGTGAACAGCGCACCATCGTTTACCAGCGAGCCAAGAACGTACTCGACAAGCGCCCTTTCGGCTCACAGTTAGGTATGTATGACGAGGGTTTTGAGTGGATCAACCATTCCCTCCAGCCTTCTGCACTGAAAGACGCTGACTTCCGGATCGTGATTGGCAAACAGTGCGCCAAGCCCTATAACGCCAGCGTCTTCAACATCTCGGCGATGAGTTTTGGCTCGTTGTCGGCCAATGCCATCCTGAGCCTCAATGCTGGCGCAAAAATGGGGAACTTCTATCACGATACCGGCGAAGGCTCCATATCCCGCTATCACCGGGAACCGGGCGGAGATCTGGTCTGGGAAATTGGTTCCGGATACTTCGGATGTCGCAACGAAGACGGCACTTTCAACGAAGAGAGGTTCGCTCGCAATGCCGCTCTCGACCAGGTAAAAATGATAGAGGTCAAACTATCCCAGGGTGCCAAACCTGGACATGGGGGCATTCTTCCCGGCGAGAAAGTAACACCGGAAATTGCCGAGGCCCGCGGCGTCGAAGCTGGCAAGGATGTCGTTTCCCCGGCAAGCCATTCAGCGTTCTCCACACCCAGGGAATTTCTCGAGTTTCTGGAGAAACTCCGTGAGCTATCGGGCGGCAAACCGGTGGGCTTCAAACTGGCTATAGGCCATCCCTGGGAGTGGTTCGCCATCGTCAAGGCCATGCTGGAGACAGGAAAAACACCCGATTTCATCGTTGTGGATGGCGGTGAAGGCGGCACCGGCGCGGCTCCTCTGGAGTTCATCAACCGTATTGGAACACCCATGACGGAGGCCCTGTTGCTGGTACACAACACACTCGTGGGCACCAACCTGCGCGAACACATTGCCATTGGCGCTGCGGGCAAGATCACCTCAGCATTCAACATAGCCCGGACCCTGGCCCTGGGGGCAGACTGGTGTAATGCGGCAAGGGGCTACATGTTCTCTCTCGGCTGCATACAGGCGCTCAGTTGCCATACAGGAAAATGCCCCAGCGGTGTTGCAACCCAGGACCCAAGGCGAAGTAAAAAGCTTGATGTTCAGGATAAGAGCCAGCGTGTTTACAACTATCACAAGAACACCCTGGAAGCCTTGATGAACCTGCTTGAGGCGTCAGGGCTCAAGCACCCCTCCGAACTTGGGCCGGAACACATCATCCGCCGCACCTCCAAGACGGAAACCCATTCCTATATGGACCTGTTTCCCTTTCTGGAGCCGGGTGCCCTTCTGGAAGGAGAGACCGGTGAAAGAGTGTTTGATACCTACTGGCCGAACGCTACCCCGGACAGCTTCGATCCGCCGGAGTTTATTCGTCAGCTTCGAGAAACCAAACTGCGATAGAAATGCCCGAAGAATTCGGCGATTGGATGTTTATTTTTATCCGAGGCTGGTGTAGACTTCGCTCCCGCTAAGCCACTGAGATATCTCTCAAGTTTCTCTCTGGCCACTGGCAATTTCGGGGCGTAGCGCAGCTTGGTAGCGCACTTGCATGGGGTGCAAGGGGTCGTAGGTTCAAATCCTACCGTCCCGACCAAATTCCCTACACAAAGCCCGGGCCGAAAGGCCCGGGCTTTGTTGTTTTCACAGACGACTGCTAGCCAAAGTGGAAGAAGGCCAGCTTGTTACCGTCCAGGTCTCTCACGTAGGCGCCATAGAACTGATCAGGGATCCGCTGGCCAGGCTCGCCGTCACAGCTCGCACCCAACTCCAACGCTCGCTTGTAGTGGGCATCTACCGCCTCCTTGGACCCTGGGTGAATGGCGACCATATTGCCATTGCCCGGCTGATTGGGTTCGCCATCGTAGGGAGTGCACACGGCCAGCATCGGCGCCTTCATACTCTCCCCAATAAACGCAATGCGGCCCATATCCAGAAGGACCCTAGCGCCGATATCTCCCAACAGTTCCGAGTAAAAGGCCTTGGCTCGGGACATATCACTGACGCCAATCGTTACGTATCCAATCATGCTGTTATTCTCCGGTGTGAGTGTCGGTTAACTATACGACCTATTTGTTCATTTCGGCGACTGCCACCAACAAAAAAGCCGAAGGCGAACCTTCGGCTTTCAGCTTCAAAACGTCTCACTTCACCGGCGTATTGAGCACGTCGAGAACATCTTCCAGTTCGGTAATCATCTGCCGGATCAGCTGCTTGTACTGGGAGGTATCGTCTTTCACCTCGTGGCTGCTGAGTTTCTGCTTGGCCCCGCCAATGGTGTAGCCCTGATCATACAACAGGCTGCGGATCTGGCGGATGGTAATGACATCGGCACGCTGATAGTAGCGGCGGTTGCCACGGCGCTTGACCGGAGAAAGCTGAGGGAACTCCTGCTCCCAGTATCTGAGCACGTGCGCTTTTACAGCACAAAGTTCGGCAACTTCACCAATGGTGAAATAACGCTTCCCCGGTATCGTGGGTAATTCGTTGTTATGACTGGGTTCCAGCATACGCTTCTACTTTCTGTTTTAGTTTTTGTCCCGGGCGGAACGTAACAACACGCCGTGCACTGATCGGAATTTCCTCACCGGTCTTCGGGTTCCGTCCCGGCCGCTGTTTCTTGTCACGCAGATCAAAGTTACCAAATCCCGACAACTTCACCTGTTCGTTGTGGCTGAGAGCGCCTCTGATCTCGTCGAAAAAAGCTTCCACCATTTCCTTGGCTTCACGTTTGTTGAGACCCAACTCCTCGTACAACCGCTCTGCCATCTCCGCTTTCGTCAAAGCCGCCATCTGCTAACTCCTCAGTGTTGCCCCCAACTCTTCGCGCAGTGCGTCAATCACACCGTTGAAGAGCGAATGCACCTCTTCTTCATTTAGTGTGCGCTCGGGATGCTGCCAGAACAGGCTGAGAGCGAGGCTTCGGTTGCCTTCACCCAGGCTTTCACCTTCATAAACATCAAACGCACGCAAAGCCGTGAGGTGCTCCCCGGCGTGCTTTTTCGCTACACGCTCGACGTCCGCAAACCCCACGTCGCTTCCGATAATAATAGCCAAATCCCGCCGAACTTCTGGGAATTTTGAAATATCTTTGAAATTAGGCACATATCCAGAAACGACCGAATTCAAGAATAGCTCAAACATCAGAATCGTGCCATTAAGTTCCAGTTTTTTCTGCACTTGTGGGTGCAATGTGCCCATCCAGCCTACATGTTCTCCGTCCCGGATCAATTCCGCCGTCTGGCCCGGGTGCAGCGCGGGGTGCTGACTGGCGAGGAAATGCACTTCAATGCCAAGGAGCTGGAACAGACCCTCCAATTCGCCTTTTACATCAAAAAAATCGGCATTTCTGCGACCGTTGGCCCAGTTTTCAGGCAACTGACCGCCGGCGACCACACCCGAGAGCATGGGCTGTTGGTCAATCCGATCGCCATCCTTGATGAACCGGAGCCCGGTTTCGAATAGCCGGATTCGCGGCTGCTGACGATTCTGATTGTAAGCCACGGTTTTCAGCAGTCCGCTCCAGAGGCTCGTGCGCATGACGGACAGATCCGACGAAATCGGGTTTGCCAGCGCAATGCCTTCCCGCTCGGGATCAACCAGACCCTGAACTTTCGGGTCTACAAAGCTGTAGGTAATCGCTTCCTGGTATCCACACGCCACGAAATAGTTCTGGATAGCCGATACCGGGCGGACGGCCTCTTCCTGCGGGCGAAGGCCGAGTGATCCCGTGGGTTCCGTGACCGGCAGGTTGTTGTAACCGTATATCCGTCCAATTTCTTCGATCAGATCCTCTTCGATACTGATATCCGGGCGGAAACTCGGCACGTGTACCCGCCAGCCATCCTTCAGCAGCTTATCGATATGAAGGCCCAGACGGGTCAGAATTTCTTCCACCGTAGTGCGGTCGATCTCCAGCCCCAACACGTCGGCAACACGTGTCTCCCGAAGGTCCACCGTGCGGTCTTCAGGCAAGTCCTGCTTGCTGACAACCTCGACAATATCCCCAGGCTCGCCACCCACGATGGACATCAACAATGCCGTTGCACGCTCCATGGCATCGCGGGCAAGCTCGTAGTCCACGCCACGCTCGAACCTATGTGAAGCGTCCGTGTGAAGGCCATAGTGGCGCGCCTTACCCGCCAGAGTAATCGGATCAAAATAGGCAGCCTCAAGGATCAGGTCGCGGGTTCGCTCACTCACTCCGGAATGCTCGCCACCCATCACACCGGCAATCGCTATCGGCTTGGCGTGATCCGCGATAACCAGGGTATCCGGGGTCAGTTCCACTTCCTGTCCATCCAGCAATACCAACTTTTCACCCTGCATTGCCCGGCGCACAACAATGCCACCCTCTATTTCCTCACGGTCAAAGGCGTGTAGGGGCTGACCCAGTTCAAGCATCACATAGTTGGTAACATCCACCGCAGCGTCGATAGAGCGGATCCCGGAGCGGCGAAGCTTTTCCTGCATCCACAGTGGGGATTCAATGCTAAGGTCCACGTTGCGCAGGATTCTCCCCAGATACCGGGGGCAGCCTTCGGGGTCTTTCACGGCGATGTCAGGCACCTCTGAGTGCACTGCTTCCACGGGGAGAATTTCCGGCCCCTCAACCACAAGGCTGTTCAGTACCCCGACTTCCCGGGCGATCCCTTTGATCGACAGGCAATCACTGCGATTCGGCGTCAGATCCACATCGATGGTGACGTCGTTCAACTTGAGAAACTCACTCAGCTCCTGGCCTACCGGCGCATCGTCCGGCAACTCCATCAGGCCGTCATGGCTGTCCGAAAGGCCAAGCTCTGACTCTGAGCACAGCATCCCTTCCGAAGGTTGCCCACGCAGCTTGGCCTTCTTGATCTTGAAGTCGCCCGGCAACACCGCTCCGACGACGGCAAACGGCACCTTCAGGCCGTCGCGCACGTTGGGCGCACCGCAAACCACCTGTACCGTTTGAGCACCATCACTGACCTGACAAACCCGAAGCTTATCCGCATCGGGATGAGGCGATACCGACACAACCTCACCCACAACAATGCCACTGAACTTGCCGGCTACCGGCTCAAATCCGTCAACTTCCAGACCCGCCATGGTGATCTGATCCATCAATGCCTGGGTATCATTCGCCGGATTGACCCATTCGCGTAGCCACTGTTCACTGAATTTCATGGTATCTGCCTTGTCCTGATGCGGTGTTGCCTGTTAGTTCGTTTACCTTGATGGCGTGTTCAACGGAACTGCCGCAGAAAGCGGAGGTCGTTCTCAAAGAACATGCGCAGGTCATTCACGCCATAGCGAAGCATGGCAAGGCGCTCTACGCCCAGACCAAACGCAAAGCCACGATATTCCTCGGCATCGATACCGCAATGCTCGAATACTTTGGGGTGAACCATGCCGCAGCCCATCACTTCCAGCCATTTGATGCTGCCATCCTCTTCGCGCCCCCATTCGATATCCACCTCGGCGGACGGCTCCGTGAACGGGAAATAGGACGGGCGGAATCGCACTTCCAGGTCGCGCTCGAAGAATACCCGCAGGAATTCCTCAACGGTGCTCTTCAAGTCCGCAAAGCTCACGTCTTTCTCGACCAACAACCCTTCCACCTGGTGAAACATGGGAGTGTGGGTCATATCCGAGTCGCAGCGGTAGACGCGGCCGGGGCAAATCATCCGAAAAGGTGGCTTGCCATCTTCCATGGTGCGAATCTGAACCGGTGAGGTGTGGGTTCGCAGCAATGTGCCGGGATTGAAGTAAAACGTGTCATGCATGGCACGGGCCGGATGGTGGCCGGGAATGTTGAGAGCTTCGAAGTTGTGATAGTCGTCTTCGATTTCCGGCCCCTGCTCCACGGTATAGCCCGCGCGGGAGAAAAATTGCTCAATACGCTGAAGGGTGCGGGTAACCGGATGCAAACCACCCAGATCCTGGCCTCGCCCGGGAAGCGTCACATCAATGGATTCACTGGCGAGTTTTTGCTCGATGGCGGCGCGCTCAAGGTCTGTACGGCGGGCGTTGATAGCCTGCTCCACCTGCCCCTTGGCGTCGTTGATCTTCTGGCCGGCGGCGGGACGTTCTTCCGCAGACAGCTTACCCAGTGTCTTCGCCTGCTGGGTGATCACACCCTTCTTGCCAAGGTATTCAACACGAATCTGATCCAGTGCCTGCAAACTGTCGGCACTTTCAACCGCCGCCAGGCCGTCCTGAACGAGTTGATCCAGGTTTTCCATTGACCCTGCTCCAATCCAGAAATGGAATCACTCTAAACAAAAATAGGGGAAGAGCGCGCCCTTCCCCTATCAGAAGGCGTCTTCATGAACCCATGGAGACGCCTGAATCGATCGGTTAACCGATGAAAGAGCTAAGCGATCACAGAGACGCTTTGGCCTTCTCAACAACAGCGGTAAACGCCTGCTGCTCGTTCATGGCCAGGTCGGCCAGAACTTTACGGTCGATCTCAACATTGGCCTTCTTCAGGCCAGCAATCAGACGGCTGTAAGACAGGCCGTTGGCACGGGCGCCAGCATTGATACGGGCAATCCACAGTGCGCGGAACGAGCGCTTACGGTTACGACGGTCACGGTAAGCGTACTGACCGGCCTTGATAACCGCCTGTTTGGCTACGCGGAAGACGCGGCTACGCGCTCCGTAATAACCCTTGGCCTGACTGAGAATCTTTTTATGACGACGGCGTGCAACCACACCACGTTTTACGCGAGGCATACGTTAATCCTTCTACCTTTAAACCTAAAAAGAAATGGCTAGCGGCTGAATCAGCACGCCGTCATACGTTTGATTGAAGCCACATCGGACTTGGCAATCAACTTGGTACCACGGAGCTGACGCTTACGCTTCGGGCTCTTCTTGGTCAAGATATGACTGGTGAAGGACTGCTTATGCTTAAAGCCAGTAGCGGTCTTCTTGAACCGCTTGGTGGCCCCGCTTTTGGTTTTCATCTTGGGCATTTTTAAAACTCCGCATTCTGTTTTTAAGTGATATCAATGTGCCCCTGAACGACAAATCCCCCGCGACCGCGGGGGATCAGCACCGGATCAGGTTCACTTCTTTTTACGGGGGGCCACTACCATGGTCATCTGGCGGCCTTCCATTTTCGGCCGCTGTTCTACCTGGGCAAGCTCTTCAATATCCACTTCGATCCTGTTCATGAGCTTCATACCAATTTCCTGGTGTGCCATCTCACGCCCACGGAAGCGGATAGTGATTTTGCCGCGGTCCCCGTTTTCAAGGAAACGTACCAGGTTGCGTAGTTTGACCTGATAATCCCCTTCTTCAGTTCCTGGCCGGAACTTAAGCTCTTTGACCTGCGTCTGCTTCTGCTTTTTCTTGGCAGCCGCTTTGGCCTTCTTCTCATCGAAGATTTTCTTGCCGTAGTCCATTATCTTACAGACGATCGGATCGGAATCCGTAACCTGAACCAGGTCAAGAGACGCTTCTTCAGCCTGCTTGAGTGCATCTTCAATCGGTACGACACCGACCTGATTGCCTTCGGCATCGATCAGACGGACTTCAGTTGCGTCAATGTTCTCGTTGATCGGCGCTTTTGGAGTGCGCCCCCGATTCGCTCGCTGTTTAATAATCAGATCTCCGTTTTGGTTCTGCCTTTGCGATTGATTTCGTCAGCCATCAGCTGCTCAAACGCTTCCAGCGATAAAGTTCCCAGATCCTCACCCTTGCGGGTTCTCACCGCAACGGCGTTGTTTTCAACTTCTTTGTCGCCGATAACAACAAGGAAGGGAACTTTGTTAATAGTATGCTCGCGGATTTTAAAGCCGATCTTCTCGTTTCTCAAGTCAGCATTAACCCTATAGCCAAGGGAATCCCACTTTTTCGCAAGATTCTGGCAATAATCCCGCTGATTGTCGGTAATATTCAGCACCGCGATCTGCGTTGGCGCAAGCCATGTCGGGAAAGCGCCCTCGTATTCCTCGATGAGGATACCAATAAAGCGCTCGAACGAACCAAGAACCGCCCTGTGTAACATCACCGGCGTCTTGCGCTCGGAGTTATCTGCCACATATTGGGCACCCAGCCGTCCCGGCATGGAAAAATCGACCTGAATGGTACCACATTGCCACACCCGTCCGATGCAGTCTTTCAGCGAAAACTCGATTTTCGGGCCATAAAAGGCGCCCTCACCCGGCAAAAGCTCCCAATCAACGCCTTCCCGGTTCAATGCTTCTTCCAGCGCGGCTTCCGCTTTGTCCCAGACTTCGTCCGAGCCAACCCGCTTTTCCGGACGGGTTGAGAGCTTGTAAAGAATCTCCGTAAACCCGAAATCCGCATAAATCTCGTGGAGCATGCCGATAAAGTCAGACACTTCCTGCTGAATGGCATCCTCTTCACAGAAAATGTGGGCATCGTCCTGGGTAAACCCGCGAACCCGCATCAAACCATGCAAGGCACCAGACGCCTCGTTACGGTGACAGGAACCGAACTCGGCCAGACGCAGTGGCAGGTCCTTGTAGCTTTTCAGGCCCTGGTTGAAAACCTGCACATGGCAGGGACAGTTCATCGGCTTGATGGCGTAGTCGTGCTTCTCGGACTCCGTGGTAAACATGTCGTCCTTGAACTTGTCCCAGTGCCCTGACTTTTCCCAAAGCGCCCTGGAAACCACCTGCGGCGTCTTGATCTCCTGGTAACCATGCTCATGCTGCTTGCGGCGCATGTACTGCTCGATCTCCTGATACAGGGACCAGCCATCCGGATGCCAGAACACCATGCCCGGGGCCTCTTCCTGCATGTGGAACAGGCTCAATTTCTTGCCGATCTTGCGGTGGTCGCGCTTCTCGGCCTCTTCCAGGCGATGCAGATAGGCCTTCAGGTCTTTCTTGTTGCCCCAGGCAGTGCCATACACCCTCTGCAACTGCTCGTTGCTGGTATCGCCGCGCCAGTAGGCGCCGGCAACCTTGGTCAGCTTGAAGGCCTTGAGCTTGCCGGTGTTGGGCACGTGAGGGCCACGACACAGATCGATAAAGTCACCCTGGCGGTAGAAGGACAGATCTTCCTCGCCGGGAATATCCTCAATGATGCGAACCTTGTATTCCTCGCCCATCTCATCAAACAGACGGACAGCTTCGTCACGGGACATGACCGATCGGGAAACCGGAATATCCTGCTTGGCCAGCTCTTCCATGCGCTTTTCGATCCGGCTCAGATCTTCATTGGTGAACGGCCGATCGAATTTGAAATCGTAATAGAACCCGTTGTCCACAACCGGACCAATAGTCACCTGAGCGGAAGGAAACAGTTCCTTGACCGCCATGGCCAGGAGATGTGCTGTGGAGTGGCGGATAATGTCGACGCCGTCTTCATCACGCTCGGTGACAATGGCAAGCTCAGCGTCTTCTTCAATCGGGAAGCTGGTATCGACCAGTTGGCCATTTACACGGCCGGCAATGGCGGCCTTGGCAAGCCCGGCACCAATGTCTGCGGCGACATCGTGAACGGTAACAGATTCGGCAAAACTGCGGTGACTGCCATCCGGCAGGGTAACAACAGGCATAGTAGGCTCCTAGGGACTCAGAGGTGATCCGTACCAAAGACCACATGTTGACGGTTGGCCGCGATACAAACCGCGGACCGTTGCGCGCAGGAGTTTAACAGAAAAAAGCCCGGCAGGTTAATGCCGGGCTTTTAAGGGGAAAAGGGTCAGCCGTAGGCGCTGGCCTCTTCGGGTGTGCGTCGCCGCAATTGGCCGAACGCGACAAGACCAAGCAGTATAAGCGCGGGAATGAACATAAGTTCCTTCGGCGGGCGCTCATTCTCAACCTGCACGGCATCAATGGTCCAGCCGAAGCTGACGCCGGCGTTCTCTGCCTGGCTACCATAGCCAACGAAATCCACCACCATCGTGTCATCCTGACGCGACAGCTCAAGGCCAGCGCTCGCCAGTCTCGCCTCCGGGGATTCCGCTGCGGGTAGCTCCAGACTGAGATAAGTGGAAACCTCGTCACCACTCAGGGACATGCCCGATGCCTGCACTACCAGGGACTCGCCTGCGGGCACATTTTCAATATGCTCAATCACCTCGGTACCCGGCCTGTCCTGCGTTGCCGGGTAGACCATGTCCCACCAATAACCTGGACGGAACAGGGTAAACGTGATCAGCAGCAGCAGAGCCGACTCCCACTTGTAGCTCTTGGTAAACCAGTAACCCTGAGTGGCCGCCGAGAAGACCAGCATGGCCGTCACCGCACTGGCAACCGTCACCAGCAAATCCACCCAACCCGTCAGGCCAATCAACAACAACTGGGTGTTGAAGATGAACATGAAGGGCAGAATCGCTGTCCGAATATCGTACGTGAAGCCCTGCACACCCGTTCGTATCGGGTCCGCCCCTGATATAGCCGCCGCCGCGTAGGCGGCCAGCCCCACGGGCGGCGTATCATCCGCCAGTATGCCGAAATAGAACACGAACAGATGGACAGCGATCAAAGGCACCAACAAGCCATTCTGGGCGCCCAGTGTCACGATAACCGGAGCCATCAGGGTGGAAACCACGATGTAGTTGGCGGTGGTAGGCAGCCCCATACCCAGAATCAGACTGATAATCGCTGTGAAAACCAGCATCAGCAACAGGTTGCCGCCGGAGATGAACTCCACAAACTGGGTCATCACCAGGCCAATGCCTGTCAGCGTCACCGTGCCCACCACAATGCCGGCGGTGGCTGTCGCCACACCGATACCAACCATATTCCTCGCGCCAGTTACCAGCGAGAGGGTGAGGTCAACGAGGCCGGTTTTGGTTTCCGCGAGGAAGTGACCCTTTTTGCGGAAAAACGCTTTCAGTGGCTGCTGAGTGATCACGATGAAAATCATGAACACGGTGGCCCAGAATGCTGATAACTGGGGCGAAAACCGCTCAACAGTCAGGCACCAGACCAGGACCACCACTGGCAACAGGAAGTACAGGCCGGTCTTAACCGTTGGCCCCACGTCAGGCAGTGTATCCATTGAGGACTCAGGATCGTCCTGCGCCAGTTCCGGAAAGCGGGTGGAGTACCAGACCAGTCCGATATAAATGAGCAGTAGCAGCGGCCCGAGAACCCACACAGCCGCTTCGCCCAGAACCACCTTCAACCATCCAATGCCGTAATACACGATGAACGTGAGAGCACTCAGGCCGATCAGAATCACAACCCAGTTCAGCATGCGCTGGGCCAGCGTCGGGCGATTCGGACGTTCAATACCCTTCATCTTGAGCTTACAGGCCTCAAGATGAACGATGTAGATCAGCGCCACGTAGGAGATCAGCGCTGGCAGGATGGCGTGCTTGATCACTTCCAGGTAGGAAATGCCCACGTACTCAACCATCAGGAAGGCTGCCGCACCCATAATGGGAGGCGTCAACTGACCGTTAGTGGACGCAGCTACCTCAACAGCACCCGCCTTGGTAGCGGGGAAACCAACCCGCTTCATCAGGGGGATGGTAAAGGTGCCGGTTGTCACCACGTTGGCGATGGACGAACCTGAAATCACACCGCTCAGACCACTGGATACCACCGCGGCCTTGGCGGGACCGCCGCGCATGTGCCCGAGCATGGCGTAGGCAACCTGGATAAAGTAGTTGCCCGCCCCTGCCCGCTCCAGCAGCGCACCGAATAACACAAACAGGAAGACAAAACTGGTGGACACGCCAAGGGCGACACCAAACACGCCTTCCGTACCCAACCACATATGGGAAGACAGCTTGCTCAGACTGGCCCCCTTGTGGGAAATCACATCCGGCATATAGGGACCGGCCAGCGCGTAGATAAGGAACACACCAGCAACGATGGTCAGCGGCAGCCCCAGTGCGCGGCGAGTTGCTTCCAGAAGCAGTACCAGACCACCAAGTGCAATGATCAGGTCCTGGGTAATAGGCGAGCCCGGACGCGTCGCAAGCTGGTCATAAAACAGATACAGATAAGAGGCTGCAAAAGCGGCAGCCAGGGCAAGAATCCAGTCGTAAACCGGTACGTGGTCAACATTCCTGCCACGAATCATGGGATAAGCCGCAAACGCGAGGAACGCAGCAAAGGCGAGATGAATGGATCTTGCTTCCGTCGAGTTAAAAACACCGAACTCAACAATGTAGGGGAGCGGTGACGCTATCCATAGCTGAAAGAGGGACCAGAGCAGAGGGACGACAAAAAGAATCTTTGCAGCCGTACCGGTCGCAGCCCTTCCACCGGTTTCGGTTTGGAGAACCTCTGCAACCTTCTTGCTGTCGATGGTATCCCCGGCTCTCGGTTCGCTATTGGTCATAGCTGGGTCCTGTAAGAATATAGCGGGTCGGAGATCAGAACACCGCGGGCAGGCCTGCCCGCGGTGTCGTTGTACCGGTTACAGGATCAGTCGATCAGGCCGGCTTCTTTGTAGTACTTCGCCGCGCCCGGGTGCAGGGGAGCACTCAACGCGTCGGATACCATTTCTTCTTTTTTCAGGTTGGCAAACGCAGGGTGGAGGCGCTTGAAGCTGTCAAAGTTCTCGAATACAGCCTTGACCACTTCGTACACTACGTCCTCAGATACCTCGGTAGACGAGACGAACGTTGCCGCCACACCAAACGTGGTCACGTCGTCATCAGAACCACGATACATACCACCCGGGATCACCGCTTCGCGGTAGTATGGGTTATCTGCAACCAGCTTCTTGGTCGCCTCGTTGTTGACGCTGACGATCACACTGTCACAGGACGTGGTCGCTTCCTTGATCGCACCGGAAGGGTGGCCAACGGTGTAGAAGAATGCATCAATATTGCCATCGCACAGAGCCTGGGATTGCTCCGCAGCCTTCAGTTCCGCCGGAAGCGAGAACTTGTCCATGGTCCAGCCCATTTCGTCCATCAGCACTTCTGCTGTGGCGCGCTGACCAGAACCGGGGTTACCGACGGACACACGCTTGCCTGCGAGATCTTCAAACGTCTTGATACCGGACCCTTTGCTGGCAACCACCGTGAATGGCTCGGGGTGCAGCGAGAATACAGCACGCAGCTTCTCGTTCTTTCCGTCTTCCTCGAACTGGCTGGTGCCGTTGTAGGCGTGGTACTGCCAGTCAGACTGGGCTACCGCCAGGTCCAGCTCACCCTGGCGAATCGCGTTCAGGTTATAGACCGAACCGCCGGTGCTCTCTACAGAGCAGCGAATACCATGTTCCTTACGATCCATGTTAACCAGGCGACAAATCGCACCACCAGCCGGATAGTACACACCGGTTACGCCCCCGGTACCGATGGTGACAAATTTCTGCTCCTGCGCGGTAACCGCTGTTGAGGCGGTTCCAAGGCTGACCGCTGCTGCAACTGCAAGTGCGGAAAATTTCTGTTTCAGTGCCATGACTTTTCCCTTATCTGTTCATTATTGCTTTTTTGGGCCCGCGTAACGAAACGGACACTCCTCACTTTCGCCTTAAAACATAGACCACTTTGCGATATAAATAAAGCAAGGGTTAGCTCGCTAACCACTTGAGCAAAAAAACAAAAAAGCCCGCAGAGCGGGCTCAGATTGCTGACAAAC
>NZ_DFMB01000055.1:0-54960 GCF_002375325.1 Marinobacter sp. UBA3604 | reverse complement strand
CGGCTTCAGAGCCGACCATGAACCGCCGTGGTACGGAACCGTATGCCCGGTGGTGTGAGAGGACGGGGAAGGTAACTCCCCCTCCTACTCGATGTATGGGGCAGCTCAGGGGTGTGCAGCCACGAATGTGCGGACGGCACGAGATACGGCTTCGGGTTCCGTCAGTGGCGCCCAATGGGTTGTATCCAGCGTTTGCAGGGTTAATTTTCCGGTCCAGCGAACCAGATGCTCGTTCAGTTGAGGGCGCACATATGCGTCCCTGGTCGGGATGATTACCTGGACCGGACAGCGCGCCACGCGGGTTCGTGGCCGCAGCAACCGGGTCAGGAAGTTCGCCCGGTAAAGCTTGACCCCATACAGCCCGTCGGACTTCTGGGAGGCGCTGAACCTGGCATCGGCAACCTGCTCATGATGCTTCAGGTACCCTGGCCAGAGCCTGTCGAGGCCGGCTTTCCAGATCATTTCCGGGATCACAGGCACTTGGAACAGGAACACGTACCAGGAGCTTGTGAGTTGCTGGAGTACCTTCGCTGCCCCTGCCAGCCCGGGTGTTTCCAGCTGTTTCCGGAGCCAGAAGCCGATGTGGTCCAGACAGGGGCCGGAAATGGAGGTGTAGGAGCGAATGCGATTCTGCAAGGGCTCTCCGGTGACGGACTCCCAACTCTGGATCGCCCCCCAGTCATGCGCGATCAGGTGGAACTCGCGTCCGGGGATCAGGGTGTCTACCACCGCTTGGAGGTCGTCGGCCAGCAGGGCCAGGCGATAATCCCGGGTTTTTCGGGGCTTGCCGGACTTGCCGGCACCACGGACATCGTAACGGATCACCAGATACTCCTGGCTCAAGGCGGCGCTGACCTTGTCCCAGACCTGAAGATTGTCCGGGTAGCCATGAACCAACACCAGCGGCGTCGAGTCCGGATGGCCTTCGGTAACGGCATGGATAGTGAGCCCGCCGCTGTGCACCCAGTGTGTTTGATGATTGCCCACAATCAATACCTGCCCTGTGTTTGAGAGTCAGGTCAGGGTAACCATCCTGGCGCCGACGCCGGATAGCAGGGCGGGCCAAACACCGGGCCAAAGGTGTCAGTCCACGAGAGCTACGGACTTTATTTGCATCCACACGGTCTTGCCGGGTTCAAGGCCGAGCTGGTCTACGGAGCGGGTGGTCAGCCTTGATAACAGCGGGGTTGGCCCCGCCAGAAGCCGGACAAGGCTAACGCCCGGCGCCACATCCGGATCGACCTGATCGATGATGGCCGGAACCAGGTTCTGGATGCTCTGGTCGGAATGCTCAGCCAGCGCGAGGCTGATATCCCGCGCCAGGACCTGCACACGAACCCTGTCTCCCGGTGTCAGCCGGTCGTCCTGGCGCAACCACAGTTGGCCCCCGTCGAACCTGAACAGGGCCAGATGCCAGCGTGGGTCCAGATGGTCGATCCGTCCTTCCAGCAGAACCCCGGCATCGTCTTCCAGTCGAAAGGGGTTGTTGGTGCGGGCGAGCGTTTCCTGCAGCGGGCCCTGGGCCACCACCCGGCCATCCTCCATCATCACGATGTGGTCGGCCAGGCGGGCGACCTCTGGCGTGGAGTGGGACACGTAGATGATGGGAATCGCGAGGGTGTCCCGGAGCCTCTCGAGGTAGGGCAGGATGTCCTGTTTACTGGCTCGGTCCAGAGCAGACAGCGGCTCATCCATCAGTAACAGCCTTGGACTGGTCAGCAGTGCCCGCGCAATCGCGACCCGCTGGCGCTCACCGCCGGAAAGTCCGGCCGGCATGCGCTCCAGGAGGGATTCCAGGCCAAGCCAGCGAACGGCGTCATCGAATCTGATCTGTCGTTCGCCGGCGGGAATACGGCGGTAACCGAACTCCAGGTTCCTGCGGACGTTCAGGTTGGGAAAAAGCTGGGTTTCCTGGAACACGTACGCCAGGGCGCGCTTGTGTACCGGCCGGACGAGCTCTTCCGTCTGCCAGGGTTCGCCCAGAACGGTCATGGTTCCGGGCGCGTTCTGAAGGCCTGCCATGCACCGAAGCAGCGTGGTCTTGCCGCAACCGGAGTGCCCGAACAGGGCGGTAATGCCGGTACCCGGGAGGGTCAGGTCAACGTCCAGGTCGAACCCCGGAAAGGCACACCGGAAGCGGGCATGGATAGTGGCGGTCATCTGAGAGCTCCCGCGCGGGCTTTGCCGTTAAGCGCGTAGAGGGTCACCAGAACCACAAAGGAGAACACCACCATGCCGGCGGACAGCCAGTGGGCCTGGGCGTACTCAAGGGATTCCACGTGGTCGTAGATGGCCACCGACAACACCTTGGTTTCACCCGGGATGTTGCCACCGATCATCAGGATCACGCCGAACTCACCGATGGTGTGGGCGAAGGTGAGCACGGAGGCGGTCAGGAATCCGTTTCTTGCCAGGGGCACGGCGATAAACAGGAACCGCTCCCACGGGGCGGCACGAAGGGTTGCGGCGGCTTCCATGACCCCCTCGCCTACGGCTTCAAAGGCATTCTGCAGAGGTTGAACGGTGAATGGCAGGGAGTATATGACCGACGCCACCACCAGGCCCTCAAAGGTAAATGGCAACAGGCCGATCCCGAGGGACTGTGTTATCTGGCCAACCCAGCCGTCAGGCCCCATGACCAGCAACAGGTAGAAACCGAGCACTGTGGGTGGCAGCACCAGGGGCAGGGCGACGATCGCTGCAACCGGCTGGCGCAGCCAGCGCCGGGAGCGGGCCAGCCACCAGGCGATGGGCGTGCCAATGAGCAGCAGCAACAATGTGGTGGTCGTGGCCAGCCTGAGTGTCAGCCAGACCGGGTCCCAGTAGGTTTCAAGCATCAGTCAGCCGTGTCGTAAGCGGGGTCATAGCCATAGCCCCGGATCGTGGCGATGGCAGTGTTCGATTTCAGGAAATCCATCCAGGCCAGGGCTGCCTCATTGCTGGTTCCCCGGTTCAAAAGGATAGCCTGTTGGTCAATGGGTTGGTAATAGTCCTGGGGCACGTTCCATAGGGAGCCTTCCTTGTCGTCCCAGGATGTTACCTGAGACAGGGCTACAAAGCCGGCCTGGGCGTTGCGGCTGACCACAAACTGAAAGGTCTGGGCGATGGAATCGCCACGAACCAGCTTCGCCTGCAGTGCCTGCCAATGGCCTAAATGTTCCAGAACCTGTTGTGCTGCAAGGCCGTAGGGCGCGGTCTTCGGGTTTGCCATGGCCAGCCTTGCGAACGTTTGCTGGGCCAGGTAGCTCTCAGCGTCCCCGAAAGCGTCCGGGGTCGGGCTCCAAAGCACCAGCTTGCCCCGGGCATAGGTGAAGCGGGTATTGGGGGCGCCGGCCCGCGCCTTCTCAATAAGCGCCGGCCTGCGTGCATCGGCGGCCATGAACACGTCGAAGGGCGCACCGTTCCGGATCTGGGCGTACAGCTTGCCGGTGGACCCGAAGCTGGCTGAAACCGTGTGGCCGGTCTTGGCTTCAAACTGTTTGGCCAGTTCGCGGGTGGTGTCGGTGAAATTAGCAGCAACGCCGAGGCTGACGTCACCGGCCATGACCGGGGGGCTGGCTATTGAAAAAAACAGCAGCGTGGCAATGCGTAAGAGACAGACTCTTGGTAGATGATCCGCTGACGTGGATTGGTACATAACCGTTTTCAGTGACTCCAGATTCAGTTCTGCTTGCGCGCCAACTTAAACATCATCTCGGGAGCGACACGCTTGACCCAAAGCGCTGCCATTTCCTTGCCCTTGCCGACGGGAATCTCTCGCTTTCCCCTGGCCAGCGCGCTGACGATGACATCCGCGCACTCGCCGACGTCCATGCCACCGGCAATGTTCTCGTCTTCCTCGCCGAAGGCAGAGCCATCGGCCGCCAGGGCATTGCGGGAAATGTCCGTGCGGATGAAACCGGGGGTGATAGTGGAGACCAGAATGCCATCGTCTTCCACCTCGGCCCGCAGGGCGTCGAAGAAGCCCATCACCGCGTGCTTGGCGGCACAGTAGCCGGTGCGCAGGGGGACGCCGACTTTACCGGCCACGCTGGCGGTCACCGCCAGGTGTCCGGATTGGCGCTCCAGCATATGGGGGAGCACGGCCTTGGTCAGCGCAATCTGCCCCATCACATCCACATCCAGTAGCTTCTGGTACACCGACAGATCGGTATCTTTGCACAGAGAGCGTTGGGAAAGGCCGGCGTTGTTGATCAGCAGGTCGATCTGGCCGAAGTGACTGATGACGTGGTCGGCAGCTACCGGAAGTGAGGGCAGGTCGGTAACGTCAAGAGGCAATACCAGCATGTTTTCCGGGGCGGCGCCGGCATCAATGCAGCGCTGGCGGACCCTCTCCAGCTCTGGCTGGCGTCGCGCCGAAAGAACAACTCTTGCATTTTCGCGCGCAAACCTGGCCGCCAAGGCCTCACCAATGCCGGATGACGCGCCGGTGATCCACACGACTCTGTTGGTAAACATGGGCTTACTCCGATTAGTTGGGTGGCATTGATCTTAGCGCCCCGGGCCGGTCGGCGTCATGTTTTTACGCGCCGGAGTCTGCCTCGGTACGCAGGCAGTCGAGGATGTGGTGCCAGACCTCGTCAGCATTGGTTTCATTGACCAGTTCGTGACGGGCGCCGGGAAACAGACGGTCGGAGGCAACGAGCAGGCCGGCGCCACGAAGGTTGGCAACATGCCGGTTGAAACCTTGTCCCATCTCGCCAACTGGGTCGCTGTCACCGGCCAGCAGGTGTATCGGAAGGTCCTTGCGCCATGTTTTTGGATTGATGGTCAGCATGCCACCAATGAAGTCGGACCATAGGCCTGCCGTGCAGGGAAAGCCGCAGAGTGGGTCTCTCTGGTAGCGGTCCACCTGTTGCGGGTCGCGGCTGAGCCAGTCATGGCTGGTGCGATTGGGGGAGAACGCCTTGTTGAAGGCACCGAAGGTCATATTGTCGATCAGGCGGCTGTGGTGCCGTTTCCCGCGCAGTGCCCGGAGAGAGCGGACCAGTGCCAGGGAGGTCAGCAACTTCGGCTTGTCGATACGATTGGTCGCGCAGAGGATCAGTCTGTCGATCTGGTCACCATACTGCTGGCTGAAGGCCTGGGCGATGAACGAACCCATGCTGTGGCCGAACAGCGTTAGCGGGAGGTCGGGGTGTTGCTTTCTGGCATGGACAACGACTTGCTGCAGGTCGTCCACTACTTTCTGCCAGCCCTTGTGGTCGGCGTAATGGCCAAGGTCAGTTTCGGGGCAATGCGGTCCGTGGCCTCGATGCTGGATCGCAATCACCGATACCCCCTGCTGGTTCAGCCAGAGCGCCAGCGGCTGGTAGCGGGCTGCATGCTCCGCCATGCCGTGGGCAATGACCAGCACGGCCGACGGGGCCTCCGCCGCCCACGACAGCAACGGAATTCGATGGTGATCGGGGCTGTTGATGAAACTTTCCTGCAGGTCCATGTTGGTCGATTCCGGGCGGTTTGGTGGCGTAAACGGGAGTCTAGCCGGAAATCGGGCCTTAATGTGAGACGGAGCCGGAAAATCCGGCTTTTGTGGCGCTAGTCCGCGTCCCGATCCCATTCGGGTGGCTTCCACAGGTGCTTCAGGCGGGCTTGCAGGCCGCCTGGTCGGGCCATGGCCCGGAACAGGTCCACGTACTCGTGGGTCCACAGCACCAGCAGGTTCCTGGAGTGTATCGGTCGGGTAATGCCGTAGTCCGGTGGTGCCTGTTCGTCTTCGGCGACAAAGGTGCCGAACAGTCGGTCCCAGACGATCAGGGTGCCACCGTAGTTGCGGTCGATATAGCCGGGGTTGCGGCCATGGTGAACCCGGTGATGGCTGGGGGTGTTGAATACGGTTTCCACCCAGCCTGGCAGTTTGCCAACCAGCGTGGTGTGAATGAAAAACTGGTACACCAGTGAGAGGGCATAAGCCACGCCGATCCACACAGGATTGAAGCCGATCAACGCCAGGGGCACATAGAACAGCCACATGCCGTTAAAGATATTGGTGGCATTCTGGCGCATGGCGGTGGAGAAATTCATACGCTCGGAGGAATGGTGGACCACATGGGCGGCCCAGAACCAGCGTATGCGGTGGCTGGAACGGTGCATCCAGTAAAAACAGAAATCCACTCCAACAAACGTCAGAAGACCCGTTGCCCAGTTCAGTTTCAGATCCAGCAGGCGGTGATGGTAGAGGAATGCGTATACGGGAAAGGCGATCAGGCCCGCGAACAGCAACTCCGTCATTTGGTAGCCGGCACCCAGGGCAAAATTCCGCAGGGCTTCCGGTACGTCCATGCGCGTGGGGTCGTGGCGAATCCGCAGGTACTCCCACAGGGTGACGGCAATAAACACCGGCGTAGCGACAACGAATATCAGTTGGCGTTCGTCCAGTGCCAGCCAGGGGGCGAGGGTGTTCCAGAGGGGCAGCAACCCGCTCTCCTCAAGAACCGCCCTCATCATGTCCAACAATGCCATGGTGAAACCGTATTGTGATTGTAGGTGTGAGTGTATTCTGCGCCGATGGCGACGCCATAAATTGACAATAAACGCCACAAAATTGATGATTAGTGCCAACAATGAATGACGCAGCGCGTGGAGGACGGTGAACCATGGCCAAGGTAATGCGGGTAACCGGCGCCTGGACGGGACTGCTATCGGACTGGCTTGAACAGGAGGGACTGGAGAATGCCCCGGTCAGGATAGCGCTGGCGCGCTGGGCGTCGGAAGACAACGTACCGGTGCCGGTGTGGCGTGACCTGCTGGCGCAGGGACTGGCTCTGGCGCTGGCGCCTCAGTATGCCGCTCCCGAGCTAAAGGTGGGGGCCTGTGTGCGTCCTGCCCATGTGGGTGTGCTCGGCTATCTGGTGCTGGCGTCCGACACCCTCGGCGAGGCCATGTTGGCCTACCAGCGCTACGAAACCCTGTTTTATGGTGCCAGCCTGGCGGAAATCGAGGTCGTCGGCGATCAGGCGGAAATGCGCTGGCCGCCCTCGGAGAATGAGCTTGGCCAGCAGGCGGACGGCGCTGCAATTGCAGCATTGGTGACCTTTATGCGTCGCCAGATTGATCAGCCCCCTCCGCCCTCGCTAGTGAGTTTTCTGGGTGACGTCAGTGCTGAGGCGGCCAGGGAATACGAACGGTTTTTTGGCTGCCCGGTGACCTGGAACGACAGCCATGTGCGAGTCCGGTTTCCGCTGCATTACCTCAGCCTGCCCATGCCCCGGCGAGACCCGACACTTCGCGAGTTGCTGGACCGGCAGGCCCGTGCCCTGCTGCGGGCGTTGCCGGAGGCGTCACAGGCGGGCTCGGGCATTGATCGCCAGCTACAGCAGGTACTGCTGAAACTGTTGTCTGATGGCGAGCCCACCCTTGCGCGTGCAGCCCATGCCATGCACATGTCACCGCGAACGCTGCAGCGACGCCTGGCCCGGTATCAGTTGAGCTGGCAGCAGTGGCTCGATCGGAACCGGGAACAGCTGGCGCGACAGTACCTGGACGACACCTCCCTGACGCTGACTGACATTGCTCTGCTGTTGGGCTTTTCCGAGCAAAGTGCTTTTACCCGGGCCTACCGCCGCTGGACCGGCAATTCACCCGGCCGAGAGCGCCGTCAGTGGCTCAGCGATTAGCAGTGTAGACCTTTTCCAGCGTGTGGATCTGTGGCTGCCATTGATCCAGCCAGGCCTGGATGTCTTTGGGGATTTTCGCCGGTTTGGGCCAGGGCACCGGGTATTGGCCGGGCTGGAACATGGGTGCGAACAAGGAGGCCGCGGCGAGGTCGGCGCGGGAGAAGCTGTCTCCAGCCAGGTAGGGCTTCTCCTGGTAGGCATTCGCCAGTTCGGTCAGGTAGCGCTCCATGGTTTCCCGCGACTGCGCGGCGGTTTTCTCGTTGATCTTCATCCATTTGCGCATGACCTCGTCCACCCGGCTGAAGGCCAGTCTCAGTAGAATCCGATTGTAGAAGGGCGTGCCCGCAGCCAGCATGGGAACGACCACCTTGGGGCGTTGCAGGAAGTGGTGGTAGGAGTAACAGCGCACGCTGGGGCCGGCTTCGTCGTCCAGCCGCTGCTCCCAGGACAGCGCGGCCTCGCGGGCCTGCGGGTCGGTCGGCGTAAGCGGGTTCTCGGGAAACGTGTCGTCCAGATAGTCAATGATGGCTTTCGATCCCTGAACCCGGTGACCGTTATGGTCCAGTACCGGTACCGATGAATCAGCGCCCGTCAGTTTGCGGATGGTGTTGATGTGCTGGCCGGGCAGAAGGCTGATGGCTTCGTAGCTCAGACCTTTGTGATCCAGGGCCCAGCGAGCCTTTTCGCAGTAGTGTGAAATAGCAAACTGGTAGAGTTTTATCGCCATGACGTGGAATACTCCCGGGTGTTTTGATGGCCTAAGCGTAATGCTTTAAGGCAGGAAATGGTAACGGCTCTGCTTTAAAATCGGCAGCCATCATGGATAATCTGCAACTGTTACAACCACAGGGAATGAGGAATAAACAATGAAAGGAATCGCCGCCTCTTTGCCGGCCTTGGTCAGCGTCCTGCTGGTCGCGGGCTGTGCATCCACCGAGGATCAACGCGCCGGTGACGGCCTTGCCGTCAATACCATGGCATGCGGCCAGGCTGATATAGGCCTCGACTACCACGAAGACCGCAGTGGTCTGACGATAACGTTCGGCAGCGACAAAATGGTGTTGAAGCAAAAGGAAAGTGCCTCCGGTGCGCGCTTTGTGGACCCCGACAACGATGGCACCCAGTTCTGGAGCAAGGGTGACACTGCCACATTGACAATAGACGGGCAGGCGTTGCCGCTATGCCTGGTTCCGGGCGCTGTCGAGAAGCCGTTTATCGCCCGGGGGAACGAGCCGTTCTGGCGGGCAGTTCTTGAGCCGGGGCAACTGGTGGTGGAGCAAATGGGCAAGGAGCCGATTGCACTACGCTACGAGGTTGTCGAGAGCGCGACCACGGGACGTACTTTCGAGGCTGAAGGTGATGGCGTTCGGGTATCGCTGAAGACAGCAAGCCAACTGTGTCGCGATTCCATGACCGGCATGCCCTATCCTCGACAGGTGCGGCTGGCCGTAAACGGAGAAGAATCCCAGGGCTGCGGAGGGGATCCTGAGCGGTTGCTTCGGGGAACTGAGTGGGTTGTTGAAGACATTGGTGGCCGCGGGATTATTGACAGTTCCCGGGTGACACTGAACTTCCTGGCGGATCAGCGTGTGGCAGGGCGTGCGTCCTGCAATCAATTCAGCGGTGGATGGAATTTGACGGGTGAAGGGCTCGAGTTCACCCGGATGGCGTCAACCAGAAAAGCCTGTGCGCCGGCATTGATGAACCAGGAAGACCGATTCCTGTCGCTGTTGGGTGAGGTTCGACGCTTCGACATTGGCCGGAACGGTGAGTTGCTGCTGGTGACCGGAGATGGACGTCTGATCAGGGCATTTCAGTCCACAGACTGAGACCGTATTGGTCCAGGATCTGCTGTACCCGGCCGCTGTCCATGAGTTGTCGGGTGCCTTCCGTTAAGAGTTTCGCAAGTTCTTTTGCGTCTTCCCGTACCGGGGAAAACGCGACGAAGGCATCGATTTCGTCGACCAACCCTGCTTGCCGTGGCGCGGGGACAGTGTCGTTGTTGTTCATTTCCCACCAGGCCATCACGTAGATATCTTCCGCAAAAATGTCAGTACGGTGTTGGTCCAGCAGGTAGATGGCCCGATCAAGGGGTGACGGCCCCGCGATCACCCAGATTCGTTCCGGGTTGGCCTGATGCTCCTCAATGTACTGGTCCAGCTCATCGGTATAGGAGTACCCATTGATGACCAGCAGCTTCTGGTTATGGAGCGACGCCAGCCCGTCGTATACCCAGCGGTTGTCAGGGTGGGTAAACAGCGCAATGGCTGAGCGCCCCTGGGGGGTGTCTGGAAACACGAAATCCGGGGCATCGGTTGTGAAGGCACCGACCACTGCGTCCAGTTGACCTTCACGCGTTAATTGCAGCGCCCGTGCCCAGCTAACGTTGACGTACTCCACGGTATAGCCGGCTTCGCCAAGGACCTCGCGGGCAATGTCCACCATGTAGCCCTCGCGATCGCTCCCCGCTTCGCAGTTATGGGGGCACCAGGGATCGGATGCGATAACGATCGTCCGGGGCCGGGGTGTCGTATTGGAAAGGGCAGCGGACAGGGCCTCATTGGTTGGCGTCTGCGTGTCGACGTCTGAAGAAGGGCTCTCTTCGTCAGGAGGAGGTGAGCAGCCGTGCAACAGGAGTACGGTTAGTAGAGCCACTGCCAGTCTGGGCATGATCGTTGTCTGGGGCACCGCGAAGCTACGGCGACCTATTTATAATAGCCCGTCTGTCACGCTGCTGTCATCCAGGAGCCCACCTCCACCGGGATGGCCCCCGATCAGTAACGGCTGCGATTGTCTCCTTCCGATGCATCGACCGGCACCAGTGCCTTGACCAGTTCTTTCATCTCGAGAATGCCTACCTGGTTGCCTTTTTTGACCACCCGATAGACAAGGTCGGTATCGCCGTCGGACCTTGCGATCACCGACTCCAGGTTGTCCCGATCGGAAATGTCGCCGGCACTGTCAGCGGGGGGTTCCGTGGTTTTTGCCATCACGGAACGCACTCTCAGAACCCGTGCACGATTGATGTCGCTGATGAAATCCGTAATGTACGGATCGTTGGGATGCATGAGAATTTCCTGGGGTTCGCCCTGCTGGACGATGTGTCCGTCCTTGAGGATAACCAGGTGGTCAGCCAGCTTTAGCGCCTCGTCCAGATCGTGGGTGATGAACACCACGGTTTTCTTCAGTTCCTCCTGCAACTCCAGCAGCAGGTCCTGCATGTCGGAGCGAATCAGCGGGTCCAGGGCGGAGAAGGCCTCGTCCATCAGCATCACGGGCGAGTTGGATGCGAGTGCCCGGGCAATGCCCACGCGCTGCTGCATACCGCCGGATAGCTGGTGCGGGTATTGGTTTTCGTTGCCTTCCAGCCCCACCCGGGCGAGCCATTTCTTGGCTTCGTCCTCGAAGTCCCGCACCGTATGGCCTCTTACCAGCAGCGCCATGCCGGCGTTCTCCAGCACCGTCTTGTGGGGAAGCAGGGCGAATTTCTGGAAAACCATCGACATTTGTTCACGCCGCAGCTTCCGCAATCCGTCCTCGTCGAAGGCGAGTACGTTTTTGCCATCCACCTTGATCTCACCCGCAGTGGGTTCGATCAGCCGGTTGAGATGGCGTATCAACGTGGACTTGCCTGAGCCCGACAGACCCATGATGACGGTGATCTCGCCTTCTCGCATATCCACGTTGATATCCTGGAGACCCAGTACGTGGTTGTGCTTTTCCAGCAGTTCGGCCTTTCCCATACCCCGGCGCACATACGCCAGGGCGACATCGGGAATGGGGCCGAAAATCTTGTAGAGGTTCCGGATGGAAATCTTGATATCCCGGTCCACGATTCGCTCCCTTACTGTTTCTGTGAGGCGTTGATGCGCGCCAGTGAGGCCTTGGTTACCCGGTCAAGGATCACCGCCAGAATCACGATGCCAAGGCCGGCAACCAGCCCGACACCCAGCTCCAGGTTGCGAATGCCCTGAAGCACCAGCACCCCGAGCCCCGGTGCCGACACCAGGGAAGCGATAACAACCATGGCCAGGCTCATCATAATGGTCTGGTTTACACCCGCCATAATGTTGGGCAGCGCCAGTGGAATCTGGACCTTGAAGAGTTTCTGCTGGCTGGTCATCCCGAAGGCGTCAGCGGCTTCGATTACATCCTTGTCCACCAGGCGGATACCCAGGTTGGTGAGACGGATGACCGGCACAATGGCGTACAGGATGATGGCAATGCCGTAGAGCTTGGACTCGGTCACGCTGAACAGGAAGATCAGCGGAATCAGGTACACAAAGGGCGGCAGTGTCTGCAGCATGTCGAGCACGGGAATGGTCAGGCGCTGCATCATGTCGCTGCGGGACATGGCAATGCCGATGGGCACGCCCAGCAGCACACAGAGGAACGCGCAGACAAAGATGATCGACAGCGTCTCCATCGCATACTGGTAGTAGTCAATAAAGGCCAGCAGAACCAGGCTGCCCGCCACAAATCCCACCAGTTTCCAGGATTTGGTGACGACAAACACCACGGCCAGCAGCGCCGGTATCACGATCCACCAGGGCGTGTTCAGCATGCCGTAGAGTGTCCCGTCCAGAAACCAGCTTAGTGGTTGGGTCAAAGGGTCCAGAACAACACTCAGACTGTCCTTGATGGACAGGAAGCCCTCTTCAAGACCTTTTGTCAGTTCCCTGGATTTGGGGAAGGCCGCACAGGACTCGTTAAGCGCGTCCATGGATGGAAAAGGCAGGTCCCATAGTGACTCTGCTTCGGCGTCCGTTCCTTTGGTTTTTTGCAGCAACGCCGCCATCGACATGGGGGCATCACTTTGGCCGTCAGAGCACCAGTCTTCCAGACCCAGTGATGAAAACACGAAATCGTAGGTCGCCATTTGCGGTCAGTTCCCAGAAGCGTTCAGATGAAAATGGGTAATGTGAGTTCGCCTGTTCGGTTTGACAGGGCCGGGAGACGGCCCTGTCAGGGTAGGTGGAGAGATTACTCTCCCAGCACCGAAGCCAGGCGTTTCTTGGCCGAATCGTTCAGCCAGCTTGACCACTCGTCGCTGTTGTTGCTCAGGAAATACACGGCCGCTTCTTCTGCAGACGCGTTGTTGGAATCCATCCACGCCAACAGGGCGCTCATGGTGTCGGTTTTGAATGTCAGCTTGCTGAGCATTTCCGCGACTTCCGGCTCACGATCCTTGAAGTCCGTGGTCACGGATGTCAGTACGGTGGCGGCAGGAAATTCAGACACGCCAGGGTTGTCCGCTTCCTGGGTCTGATTACGGGTATGAACCTCCGGCTTGTAATCACCCAGTTCGACGCGGGTCATGTCGAACTTGCCGAGCGGGACAGTGGGGCCCCAGTAATAGCCAAACCAGGGCTCTTCAGACTGCACGGCGGAGGCCATGGACGAGGCCAGGGTTTCACCGGAACCGTGGTTGAACACCTCAATGCCAGAGTTTTCCAGGTCGAGCGCCCTAACCAGGTTGTCACTGACCACACGACAACCCCAGCCACTTGGGCAATTGTTGAAGCGGTTGTCCACCAGTTCCGGATTAGCCATGACACCTTCGATGGTGGTCAGTTCCGGGTGCTTCTCGGCCAGGTAAGTTGGAATCCACCAGCCCTCAACGCCACCGGGCTCCAGTACTTTTGTCAGGCGCTCGATCTTGCCCTGTTCTTCCAGTTCCAGGTAGGCCTCACCTGCGGAGTTGAGCCACAGTTCGGTAACGATGTCCGGTTCACCATTTTCGGCGACCGAGGTAACAGCGGGGACGGTGTCGGAGGGAACCACGGTGACATCGCAGCCGTACCCCTGCTCCATGATGAATTTGGCGACGCTGGTGACAACCGTGTTGGATGCCCAGCCCATTTCGGTGATGGAAACTTCACCGCAATCGGCCTGAGCAAGTGCAGGCACGGACATCGCGCAAAGCAGCGCGACTGGCGTTAGCTTTCGCATGATTGGTTCTCCTTATGGATTTTGAAAATACGCGGAAACAGATCCGCTGGAGCGGTTCTGAAGACCGCTCTAGAGGTGAAGACGCCGTATTGATACTGCGTTTTCAGAGGGCAAGACAAATGTTGTGACCTCGGTTACTACGTATCTTTAGAGTAACGCCCTGAGCGTGAGTTACAAGCCATTCATGTAAAATGTCGCCAGAAAATGCACATGCTTTCCGGTGTTTTGAGCCCCAGTGTCAACGAACTGAAGCAATTCAGCAGTAGTTTGAAGGGTTGTCTGAAACGGGAGAGCCCCATGACTGAATTGCGCAAACTGACCCCCCATTCTGCTATTCCTGCCGAACAGGCCCGTCGGGATAGCCGCCAACGCCATCTGCTGAGAACCTTTCTGCCGGAGATGATTCGTCTTGAGCGTGTGCTGGCGGAAGCGCCGGGACAGGTTACTGTGAAGACGCTCTCTCGGGTTGCGCTGAAACACATTGACCTGCCGATCTACCGGGTAGACCTCGGCAGCGAGGCGCCCGATGCGCCAGTGGTGATGCTGGTGGGTGGCGTTCACGGTCTTGAACGCATCGGCAGCGAAGTCGTCATGGCCTGGTTGCGCAATCTGCTGGCAAGGATGTCCTGGGACGGGCATCTCCAGGCCCTGCTGAAAAAAGTGCGGGTTACCCTGCTGCCCATCCTCAACCCTGGCGGCATGTACCTGAATCAGCGCAGCAATCCCAACGGGGTCGACCTGATGCGCAACGCACCGATCACCGCCCAGGACCGCAGTGCGTTCCTGTTGGGCGGGCAGCGCTTCTCTCCGCGCCTGCCGTGGTTCATTGGTGATCCCGAGCAGGGTATGGAAGCGGAGAACCAGGCCCTTGAGTCGGTGATCTCGGAGCTCCTGCCAGGCCGTCCTTTCAGTGTCGCGCTGGACTGTCATTCCGGTTTCGGCTGGCAGGACCAGATCTGGTTCCCCTATGCCTACCGTCGTCGCCCCATGCGACGGATCGAATCGGTGATGGCGTTGAAGCTGATCTGGGAGCAGGCCTGGCCGGAACACAACTATCGCTTCGAGCCCCAGTCCCGTCATTACCTGACCCACGGCGATCTGTGGGACTATTTCTACAAGAAGATCAACCGCAGCGGTGAGGGCGCCTTTATTCCCCTTACCCTGGAACTGGGCTCCTGGCGATGGATCAAGAAGCGCCCACGACAGTTGCTGCGACTGGACGGCTTTTTCAATCCGCTGGTACCCCATCGCCATCGGCGCGTACTGCGAAGTCACCTGACCTTTATCGATTTCCTGGTCAGCGCCGCCGCCCATCACGAAAACTGGTTGCCGCACTCGGATGAGGCGTCCATGCTAAGGGAGGCCGCCATCGCCCACTGGTACAGGGATCATCACTGACAATGCACTGGATTCTGTTGCGCGGACTGACCCGGGAGCAGTCACACTGGGGCTCTTTTCCCCACAGGCTTGAGGAAGCCTTTCCCGGTCATCAGTTTCATCTGGTTGATCTTCCGGGCACGGGCGTGCACTTCAAGGATTCCAGCCCTGACCGTATCGCGGAGATCCGGGAGAAGGTTCGCCGCAGTGTTGGTCACATTCCAGCGCCATACAATCTCATCGCTTTGTCCATGGGCGGGATGGTCGCCCTGGACTGGGCTCAGCATGTCACCGAGGGTGAAATTCAGAACCTGGTGCTGATCAACACGAGTTCCGGATTCAGCCTGCCCTGGCGACGGATGCGTCCGAGGGCCTGGCCTCGTATCGTTCGCCTCCTGACGCGCCGGGAACTGTTCGATCGTGAGGTGGATGTTCTGCGGTTGACGAGCAATCGACCGGTCGACCTCGATGTCATGAAACACTGGTACAGCATCCAGCGCCAGCGGCCAGTCAGCTATGCCAACGCCTATGCCCAGATGAAAGCGGCGATGGCCTACAAACCCCTGCCTCAACGCCCTCTGCCGAACGCACTTGTACTCGCCAGCAAGGGTGACCGTATTGTCCATTGGAGCTGCAGTAAGGTGTTTGAGCAGCGTTGGCAATGGACGCTGAAAGTCCATTCGTCCGCCGGCCATGACCTGCCAATGGACGACCCTGAATGGGTCATCCAGCAGATAAAAAACTGGCTGCCCAAATGATTACGGTTGCTTGACGCAACCGGTGTTCCGCGTCAGTCTTCTACACAATTCCTCAGATTCACCCCGAGTTACTTTTTTGGATTGGAGTCGATAACAATGAAAATTTTTGAGACCAAGACAGCGCCCAACCCACGCCGGGTAAGGATGTTCATGTCTGAAAAGGGCCTGTTGGACAAGGCTGAGTTTGTTGAGATCGATCTGCAGAAGGGTGAGAACCTGACGCCGGAGTACGCGGCCAGGAACCCCATGAAGAAAGTACCCGTGATGGAACTGGACGACGGCACCTGCATCGCCGAAACCATGGCGATTTGCCGCTATTTCGAAGAAAGCTATCCGGATGCGCCAACCCTGCTTGGGGACACAGCATTGGAGAAAGCGCAGGTGGAACAGTGGCTGCGGTGGATCGAGTTCTCCTTTTTCCTTCCCACCGGTATGTGTTTTCAGCATACCAGCGGCTATTTCAAGGACCGCATGAACCCGATCAAGGAATGGGGTGAGGAGTGCCGCACGTCGGTGGAAAAATTCATGCACTTCCTGAACAAGCATCTGGATGGCAGGGAATACATCTGTTGCGACCGGTTCACGGCCGCGGATATTAATGCCTTTACCACGGTGGCCTTCGCCCGTGTGGTGGATATTCGCATCAAGCCGGAGCAGGCCAACCTCCAGGCCTGGTATGATCGCATCAAGCAACGTCCTTCCGCCCAGGTATGACCCGATGACCCAACAGACCCTACTGGCCTGTGTTCTTGATAGAATCGATACCGCCAACCGTGCAGACCCCAACATCGAGCAGGTTGGCGGAATACCCTTGCCCAAGGAATACGCCTACAGCCAGCACATGACCCGCTGGCTGTTTGAGCTTGAGCCGCAGCCCTCCGAACGCATGCAGATTGCCTGCCGCGCCCAGCACATCGAGCGCTGGACCATCCCCCGTAGCGATTTCCCGGAAGGTCGCAAGGCCTATTACGAATGGCGCCAGGCCTGTGGCCGCATGCATGGCCGCCGGGCCGCCGGAATCATGGAGGAATGTGGCTACCCACAGGAAGAATGCCAGAAGGTGGAAACCATCCTGACCAAGCGGGAGTTGCGCAAGGACGCAGACACACAGCTGCTGGAAGACGTTGCCTGCATGGTCTTCCTAGAACGCTATTTCGCGGATTTCTATGAGGAAAAAGCCGATTACGACCGGGAGAAATGGCTGCGCATTGTCCGCCGTACCTGGGGCAAGATGTCTCCGCGTGGGCATGAAGCCGCGCTGAAGCTGGCCGAAGGGATGCCAGCGCATTTACTCGAATTGCTGCAAGAGGCCCTGGAGAAGCCTGAAGATTAGTTTGGTGCCGGCACTTTGTCGGATTTATGATTCAGAAATACGCTATGAACACGTCCGTGTGCGCTTGGGCTCCGCCATCCCTGGCTCCGCACAATTTCTGAATCATAAATCCGACAAAGTGCTCAGACTTCTGAGGTAGTCTTCCAAAGCTTCATCGAAAATTCAGCAGTCAGGGAAGAAGAATTCGGCCAGTCTTTTTCCTGGCTCTTCAGCCCTCATAAACGACTCTCCCACCAGGAAGCCGTAGATGCCGCGATCGGTCATGGCTGTCACATCGGCCCGGGTCATGATGCCACTTTCGGTGATCGTCAGGCGGTCGGCCGAAATCCGTTCATGAAGGTCGAAGGTGGTATCCAGTGAGACCTCAAAGGTGTGCAGGTTGCGGTTGTTGATGCCCACCAGCGGTGTTTTCAGGGTGAGGGCATCGTCCATTTCCTCGCCGTCGTGAACCTCGACCAGCACGTCCAGGCCAATTTCATGGGCAATGCCTTCCAGCTCCTGCATCTGGTCCCTGGTCAGGCAGGCGGCGATCAGCAGGATGCAGTCGGCGCCAATAGCCCGGCTCTCGTAGACCTGATACGGCGCCACCATGAAGTCCTTGCGGATGACCGGCAGGCTGCAGGCGGCGCGGGCGGCTTGGAGGTAGTCTTCATGACCCTGGAAGAAATCCTTGTCAGTGAGTACTGACAGGCAGGCGGCACCGCCTTTTTCATAGCTTTCGGCGATGGCCTCGGGAACAAACGGATCGCGGAGAATGCCTTTGCTGGGGGAGGCTTTTTTGATCTCGGCAATGACCGCAGGCGTTTGCTGTTCGATGCGTCGGCGAAGGGCGCTCGCAAAGCCCCGCGCTGGCGGTTGATTGCCAGCCATGGCCTTCCGATCGCCAATAGAAACCCTGCGCGTACGCTCATCAATTTCCTCCCACTTCCGATCAACGATCTTTCGCAGGATGGTAGGCGTCTTGTCCAGATGTCTGTCAGTCATTGTCAGGCTCGTATTAGAAACACTGCGAAAAGTCAGCAAGCTCGGACATCTTGCCGGCTGCCAAGCCTGAGCCCATGGCGTCCAGCGCCATCTCCACGCCTTCCGCCGTCGTCTTCGCCAGGCCTGCCACA
This sequence comes from Marinobacter sp. UBA3604, assembly GCF_002375325.1. Lineage (NCBI taxonomy): Bacteria > Pseudomonadati > Pseudomonadota > Gammaproteobacteria > Pseudomonadales > Marinobacteraceae > Marinobacter > Marinobacter sp. UBA3604. Next base: position 36,809 of record NZ_DFMB01000055.1, on the reverse strand, counting down.
TAAATTGCTGCGCCGGCGTTCAGGGCGATAAGATCCCGCGCTTTCTCAGCCATTTCATCATGACCACGACCGAACGCGGCACGGATCAGTTTCAGGGAGTCCTCGGCGGTATTCACCGTGAGACCAACCAGCGCCTGGCTCTTGATGCCCAGGTCTTCCGGGGTGATGTCGTACTCAGTGACTTCGCCGTTTTTCAGCTCCGCCACATGGGTGGCGCTGGCCAGGCTGATTTCGTCCAGGCCATCCTTCGAGTGCACCACCATAATGTGTTCGGCACCCAGGCGGTGCAGAACCTCCGCCATGGGGCGACACAGCTCTTTCGTGAACACACCGATCAACTGGCGCTTGACGCTGGCCGGGTTGGTCATGGGGCCAAGGATATTGAATAGGGTACGGCAACCCAGTTCCTTGCGAGGGCCAATGGCGTGTTTCATGGCGCCATGATGGGCCGGGGCGAACATGAAGCCAACGCCGATCTCCTCCACGCAGCGTGCAACCTCCTCAGGCGCCATCTGCAGGTTGATACCCAGCTTTTCCAGCAGGTCCGCGCTGCCGCTCTTGGAGGACACGGCACGGTTGCCATGCTTGGCCACAAAGCCACCGGCTGCGGCGACCACAAAAGACGCCGCGGTGGATACGTTGAACAAGTTGGCACCGTCACCGCCGGTGCCCACGATATCCACCAGTGGGTCGGCGTTGACCGTCACGCGGGTGGCCAGTTCCCGCATGACTTCGGTGGCGCCGGTGATTTCGTCGATGGTTTCGCTCTTGATGCGCAGCCCCATGAGAAAGGCCCCAATCTGCGCATCGGTGGCTTCACCCTTCATGACGATGCGCATAACGTCCTTCATCTCCTCCGTGGACAGGTCCAGGTTGGAGGCGATGCGGTTCAGTGCTTCTTTCATGTCCATGTGGTGGCCTCTTATCGTGTCTTCAGAAAGTTGCGCAGCAGCTCATGGCCCTGTTCCGTCATAATAGACTCTGGATGGAACTGTACACCTTCGATGGGCAGTGTTTTGTGCCGAACGCCCATGATTTCTTCCACCGAGCCATCGTCATTGCGAGTCCATGCAGTGACTTCAAGGCAATCCGGAAGGGTGTCTTTGTCGATCACCAGGCTGTGATAGCGGGTCGCCTTCAGCGGGTTGCTCAAGCCACGGAAAATGCCCTGGTCCTTATGGTAGACCGCAGATACCTTGCCGTGCATCACCTGCCCGGCGCGAATAACCTTCCCGCCGTATACCTGCCCGATGGCCTGGTGGCCGAGGCAAACGCCCAGAATCGGCAACTTGCCGGCAAAGTGGCGAATGGTGGCCATGGAAATGCCGGCCTCGTTGGGCGTGCAGGGGCCGGGAGAGACAACGAGGCGCTCCGGTTTCAGGGCTTCGATGCCCTCCACGGTGATCTCGTCGTTGCGGTAGACATGAACATCTTCGCCCAACTCGGCCAGGTACTGCACCACGTTGTAGGTGAAGGAGTCGTAGTTATCGATCATCAGCAACATAATCTTATCCTCCGCCTCAGTGGTCGAAATCGTTGTAGGTCATGGCGACGGCGCGGAAAATCGCGCGGCCCTTGTTCATGGTTTCCTTCCACTCAAGGCGGGGCACCGAGTCGGCCACCACGCCGGCCCCTGCCTGAATATGCAGGGTGTTGTCTTTGATTACCGCCGTGCGGATGGCAATGGCGGTATCCATGTTGCCGTTGAACGACAGGTAACCCACGGCGCCGCCATAGACACCGCGCTTCACCGGCTCCAGTTCGTCGATGATTTCCATGGCGCGAATTTTGGGGGCACCGCTCAGGGTGCCGGCGGGTAAGGTGGCGCGCAACACGTCCAGGCAACTGGTGTTGTCTTTCAGACGACCGGTGACGTTGGAGACGATGTGCATCACATGGGAGTAACGCTCCACAATCATCTTGTCCGTCAGCTTCACCGTGCCGGTTTCAGACACCCGGCCAGCGTCGTTGCGGCCCAGATCGATCAGCATCAGATGCTCGGCGATTTCCTTGGGGTCGGCCAGCAGTTCCGATTCCATGGCCCGGTCCTCGGCATCGGTGGCGCCACGCTTTCGGGTGCCGGCGATGGGGCGCACAGTGACTTCGTCATCTTCCACCCGTGCCAGGATTTCCGGCGAGGAGCCGACAATCTGGAAGTCTCCCAGATCCAGGAAATACATGTAGGGGGACGGGTTCAGCACCCTCAGAGAGCGATACAGGTTCAGCGGTGGCGCCTCGAATGGAATCGACATGCGTTGCGAGATCACCGTCTGCATCACGTCGCCGTCCAGCACGTATTCCTTGATGTGGCCGACGGCCGCTTCGAATTTTTCCTGGTTGAACCCGGAAATAAAGTCGCTCTCATCCACGGTTTTACCGCGCAGATGTTCCGGCGTGCGGGGCGCGTTGGCCGTCTGCCGGTGCAGGCGGGACTCCAGGTCGTCAATTCGCTGGAGTGCCTGTTCGTAGGCGCCCTCCTGATTTGGGTCGGCATGGACAATCAGGTGCAGTTTGCCGCGCAGGTTGTCGAACACCACCACATCGTCGGACACCATCAGCAGGATGTCGGGCGTGCCGATCTTGTCCGGCGGGCAGGTGTTGCGCAGGCGCTTTTCGATGTAACGCACGGTGTCATAACCGAAATAGCCAACCAGGCCGCCATTGAAGCGGGGCAACTCCTCCAGGTCCGGCGCGTTGAAGCGGGCCTGGTAGTCTTCCACAAAGGCCAGTGGGTCGTCGACCGTGGTTTCTTCGATCACCTTGTCCTCGCGGGTAATGGTGACGGTGTGATCATAGACCTTTAGAACTTCCCGGCTTGGCAGGCCGATGATGGAATAGCGGCCCCACTTTTCACCGCCCTGGACGGATTCAAACAGGTAGGAATAGGGGCCGCTGGCCAGCTTGAAATAGGTGCTCAGGGGCGTGTCCAGATCGGCAAGGACTTCGCGGTATACGGGGATACGATTAAAGCCGGCCTTGGCGAGCTCGGCGAATTGCTCGGGTGTCATGATAACGGTTCCTGAATCTGATCTGTATGGAGGACTTTCGGGCGGCATTCAGCCGGTGCGCCATCGCCACCATCGTGTCGCGCGGGTTGTCAGTACGCCACGCGCTGTCATCAGACTCAGTCCCTGCACGGCAGGAATCTCCCGAATTGAAGGTTTCAAATCAATATCCTGTGAGATTACAAAAGCTGGGCCAGGGAATCAACAACGGCATCCGCGCCGAGCGAATCCACGGGCGCCCCGTAATTGTAGCCGTATCGTACCGCCACCGAAGGAATGCCTGCTGCCAGGGCCGCGCTGATGTCGGTGACCGAATCGCCCACCATCACCGTGGTGCCCCGGGTGCCGCCCAATTCGGTCATGGCATGGATCAACGGTTGCGGGTCTGGTTTGCGCACCGGCAGGGTGTCTCCACCGATGCTGATATCGAACCAGTGTTCTATGCCCATCTGCTCGAGCAACGGTGCCACAAACTGTTCCGGCTTGTTGGTGACGATGCCCATGCGGCAGCCGTGGGCGGCAAGACGGGTCAGGCAGTCCTCCACGCCGCCGTAGAGTACGGCATGCCGGCCATTAAGGTTTTCGTAGGCATGGTAGAACATGGTCAGTGCATCGTTGAACAGGGCGTCGTCCTTTGGGCTGACTGGTTCCCAGTCCGCCTGGCCTGCCAGGGCGCGGCGTACCAGCACGCCGGCACCGTTGCCGACCCACTGGCGCACGTTGTCGATGCCGGCCTTGCGGCGACCTAACTGTTCCAGCATGGCATCAATGGCCGCCGCCAGATCGGGGGCACTGTCTACCAGTGTGCCGTCCAGGTCAAACAGGGCAACCCCCGGCCAGCGCTGGTTGAATAGCCCCGCCAGGCTCATTGGTTCAGGCCTTTTTGGGCCAGTTCCAGTTCCGCCCGCATTCCGTCGATGGTGGTCTTGTAGTCGTCGGTGTTGAAGATGGCGGAGCCGGCCACGAAGGTGTCGGCGCCAGCCTCGGCGATCTCGCGGATGTTGTCGGTTTTCACGCCACCGTCGATTTCCAGGCGAATATTGCGGCCGCTGGCATCAATGCGCTTGCGGGCTTCACGCAGTTTGTCGAGAGTGCCTGGAATGAACTTCTGGCCGCCGAAACCGGGGTTTACGGACATCAGCAGGATCATGTCCAGCTTATCCATCACGTGATCAATGTAGTGCAGTGGTGTGGCCGGGTTGAACACCAGGCCCGCCTTGCACCCACCTTCACGAATCAACTGCAGGGAACGGTCGATGTGTTTGGAGGCTTCCGGGTGGAAGGTGATGTAGCTGGCGCCGGCATCAATGAACATCCGGATCAAGTCGTCTACCGGCGATACCATCAGGTGCACGTCAATTGGAGCGGTAACCCCGTGTTTGCGCAATGCTTCGCAGACCATGGGGCCGATGGTGAGGTTGGGTACGTAGTGATTGTCCATGACGTCGAAGTGGACAATGTCGGCGCCGGCGGCCAGTACGTTATCGACTTCCTCGCCCAGTCGGGCAAAATCGGCTGAGAGGATGGACGGGGCAATCTGGAAAGGGTTCATGACGGCTCTCTTGAACGTATTGATAGTGATATCGATGATGGCGCGTACAGCGGTTCTCTCTGCAAAAGGCTGCAAAAAGCTGCTGGGCCGCAAAGCTGCTAGTCTACCAGTTTGATGGTGATTTTTCGCACGGAATGAGTGACAGCCTGTGAGCAGATGGATTGAAAAAACGGTTACGCAGGGTCTGGTCATCCTGGCCTGCCTTATTGCTTTTTGGGCCCCGCCAGCGTTGGCGCAGGCGCAGAAAGACGCGCAGGACCAGAGTGCCAACCCGACCGGCCAGGAAGCTGAAAAACCCGCCGGGGCGGCTGTTGAAAGGCCGTTGATATCGACGGGGCTCGATTCGGATGCAATCGCCAGAATCTGGCCGGACTCGTCAATATGGCTGGAACCGCCGGAAGAAGAGCCTGTGCTGGCCCTGTTTGAGCCAGAATCCGAGACCCCCGCGAAGGGCGCACTGGTGATTCTTGCCGATGAGGGGCAATCACCCGCCTCCGGGTTGGCTGCCGCCCTGCGGCAACCGATGGCACGTGCCGGCTGGGCCGTCATGGTGGTCGGGCTTGAGACACCGCCGTATGAGCTACAGGAAGCGCGTCGACAACGGGACTTCGGGTCACCCGAAGACGCTGGCATGCCGGAAACGGACGCCGCCGATGAAACGAGCGAAAAATCTGTGGACGACGAGTCGGTGATGATTGATGTGATGGCCAGTGAGGATGTCGAGGCATTGGCAAGCCAGTACCGCGCCCGCATCCAGAAGGCCCTGGCTGCGGCGGTTGGCAACCTGGTTGGTCGTGGTTACAGCCGGGTGGCCATGGCTGGCGTCGGCCGGGCGGCTGGTCATGTCACCCACGCGGCCACGGCCAGCGGGGGGCAGGATGTGTCGGCGCTGGTCTGGATTGCGCCGGTGTTTGATCAGAGCGATTCGAAAGCCCTGGCGGAGTCACTTGGTGAGTCTGGCGCGCTGAAAGTGCTGGAGCTTTACAGTGCCCGCAGCTCGTTGGACGCCGGGGGCGCGACTCAAAGGTCGCCAAAGCAACGGGAGGCTGCATTCCGGCGGGCAGGGATTGCAGGCTACTCCCGACAACCTGTCGCAATGGCTGAACAGCCACAGCCCAGGGAGGCGCAAGCGCTTACCAATCGCGTCTCAGCCTGGCTTGCCTCCGAACGCTAGGAAATGATCAGCCACCCACGGCGGTGGATGAGCCGATGACAACTCCACCACAGCTCACAGCATCGCCGGTCAGAGCGGCCGGCTTGCCCTCAATCAGCACGGTTGGGCTTCCAACTGCGATGGTGCGGGGGTGTGGTGGATGCTTGGGCTTGGAGTGCATGGCGAGCTGGTCGCCGAGTCGAGCAACGGGCTTGCCGTCGATCAGCACGGTAGCGCTGCCGGTAATGACGGGGGTTGGAGGGAAGCCTTGGTGATCGGTTCCGATGTCGCCGAGCAGGATGAGTTTCTTACCCATGGGAATGTTCCTTTTCAGTGGGTCTTGCACGCCGCTGGTCCGTGGGCATGCCTTCAATAAGTGATACTGATGCCGAAGTCTAGCAAGCTTGGCGTCGAACTCAAAATGTCGGATTCAAACCGAAAGGCGCTGGCTGATCAGTTCCCAGGCCTGCTGGTAGCGAAGAAGGCGGTCTTTCGCCCTGGTCAGTTCCGCCGGGCTCAGCTTCTGTTGTGCCAGCTTGTCCGGGTGGCATTCAGACACCTTCTTCCGGTAGGCCCGTTTGATAACCTCGCGGCTGTCACGGCGGGTAACGCCGAGGACCTGGCAGGCCTGCTCGAAGCTGGAGGGCCGTGGCTGGCCTTCCGGTTCGGTGATCCAGACCTTGCTGGCGTAACTTTCGAGAATGTCATCGCTGACTCTGATCGGCAGCCCCATCTGGTCAATGGCGTCTTCGCAGCGATAGCGGCGGGGCTTCTCGGGGCGTCCCTGCAGCTGCGCCGCGTGGCAAAGGCAGATGGCAACGCGTAGCGAGGGCGAAGGCCAGATTCTGTGGGTCAGTCGCAGGCGCAGGGCTTTCAGGGTAGGGATGCGCTCAGCGCTCTTGCCCTTGCGGAAATTGTCAATGGCTTTGCGCCGCTGGCGACCGGAGAGTTTCAGGGCCTTCATCAGGGTTTCGGCGAAACCGATGTCTTTCTCCGTAACCCGTCCTTCCGATTTGGCGATGTAGCCCAGGAAAAAGAACAGGCTCCGGCGGCACCAACGCGGCAGTCGGGTTCTGACCAGCAATTCGTTGGCCTGGTGGCCGCAGGCGGTCAGCTCTCCAAGCAGCTCACTGAACTCCGCTTCCATGCGTGCGGGCAGGTTATTGTCTCTGGTCTCAGAGGTCATGGCTCAGCCCCCGCCTTCCTTAAGCATCCGATCCAGCTCGCGTAGCCGTTCCGGTGTACCGATATCCATCCAGTGTCCGGTGTGACGGATGCCTGTGACGCGTCCCCGGGTCATAGCATCTCGCAGGATTGGAGCCAGCTTCCGGGCGCCCGGTTGCAACCCTGAAAACAGGTTTCGGTTTAGCAGGCTGATGCCGGTAAAGGTCAGCGTTTCGGGGCCGTTGTCAATCACCGTACCATCCGCTTGCAGGCAGAAGTCGCCCGCTGGGTTGTGGTCAGGGTTACCCGTCATGACCAGTAACGCGTCTGCATTTTCGGGTGGCGTCAGTTGCGCGAGATCAAAATCGCACCAGATGTCTCCGTTGATCACAACGAACCACTCGTCGCCGCTGCTGGTTAACAGGGGCAATGCGTGGAGAATTCCGCCGGCGGTCTCCAGGGGGTCGCTTTCCCGCGAGTATTCAATGGCCAGCCCGACATTACTACCGTTACCCAGTTCCGTTTCGATCTGTGTGCCCAGCCAGGCATGGTTGATCACAACTTCCCGGAAACCAGCGGCTTTCAACCGTTCCAGGTGGTGCACGATCAGCGGCTTACCGCCGGCAGACAGGAGCGGCTTCGGAGTGGTCAGGGTCAGCGGCCGCATGCGCTCGCCTTTGCCGGCCGCGAGAATCATCGCTTTCACTGGCCGAATGTCTCCACAGGGCCGATCCGTTGCTCAATGGGTGGCACCACGGTTTCCGTGAGCCATTCGTGGAAGTGGCGCAGGGCGGCCTGACGGCTGCTGGCCTCCACCAGATAGCCCACGGTACGGGGAACATCCTTCAGGAAGCCGGTTTTGCCGTCACGTATGGCCAGCCGGGCAAAGATGCCCGCAGCTTTCAGATGGCGCTGCATGCCCATGAGCTCCAGCCATTGGCGGAAGGTGTCCCTGTCAGCCTTGTGAAGGCCGGCCTCGGCGCTGAGTACGCGAAAATGGTCTGTCCACTGGTCGATGCGTTCTTCCGGCCAGCGGATATAGCAGTCTTTCAATAGCGATACCAGATCGTAAGTGACCGGGCCGCGCACCGCGTCCTGAAAGTCGATTACGCCGGGCCTCGTGTTGCCGGGGCGGACCAGTAGGTTGCGGGAATGGTAGTCACGGTGCACTGCCACGTTCGGTTGGGCCAGGGCGCTCTCACGCAGGAAGGCGAAGGTGGTGTCCAGCAGCGCGCGTTCGCCGTTGGAGAGAGTCAGCCCCAATTGTTGTGTCAGCAACCAGTCCGGAAACAAGGCCATTTCCCGATCCAGCAGGGCGATGTCATAAGCGGGAAGTGGGTAGTCGGGTGCGTCGTCGGCCTGCTGTATGCGGACCAGTTCATCCATTGCCGCGCCATAAAGCCGGTCAGTGTTGGTGTGGTTCACGGCGCTGAGCATCAGGGCGTCACCGAAGTCTTCCAGCAGCAGGAACCCCCGGGTCAGGTCTTCGTGGACGATGTCCGGCACAGCGATATCAAGGCTGCGCCAGTGATGGGCAATAGCTACGAAGGGGTGGCAGTCTTCATGCTCGGGCGGCGCATCCATCACGATATAGGGTTGTGGCCCGGTGCCATGAGGGTCGCCGCTGACGCGGAAGTAGCGGCGGAAGCTCGCGTCCCCGGATACTGGCTCGGGTGTCGCCTGGTCAAAACCGGGAAGGTCTCTGACCCACTGGGTGAGCATTGTCAGGCGGGTATCCATGAAATTGGCTGTTTTCCTGGCTCAGAAGTTATCGGTGACCTGGCCGCAACGAACCTGCGGGCCCATGGCCGAAAGTTAGCAGATCAGTATAGAGGCGGTAAAACGGTTTTGCAGCAATGGCTGGTTTCCGTTAACAAAGGCCGGTTTCCGTTAACAAGGCAAAGGGCGCCGTGTAAACTAGGCCGCTGTTAAGTATCTCCGACAGCCGCGAATCCATTCTGGACAGGAACCTGCTCACCGTGCCAGCCCCAACAAGGAAGCTGCGAATGCCAACGCCCCGCATGCGGCACCGTCTCGGGTTGCTGTTTGCGTCCGTTACGGGGTGCACAATGTTGGCACCAGTTTCGGTGGTTTATGCTCAGGAAGCCGCCCCTTCGGCTGCCGAGATTGAGTGGCGGCCCAAGTCTGATTTGCCGGAGGATGTCCGTCGATCCCTGCCGGACTTCTGCGGGGGTGGCTATTTGCCTTCCGCGGTCCCGGGGGTGGGAAAGGGAAACGCAGGTGAGCCGGCAGCGAAAAATGGTCAGGCGCCCCTACAGGCCAGTGGGCTCAATGCGCGGTATGAACTCGACAACGAACTGTTTCTGCGGGGAGATGTTCGTCTGGAGCAGCCGGGGTTCCGGGTGACTGGCTCCGAGGCCCGCTACAACCAGGCAACCGGTGCGGTGGCCATTGAAGGGCCGTTGACCAGCCGCGGTGATGGCTTCCTGCTGACCGGCGAGCGTGCGGACTACGACGTCAACAGCGGCCGGGTTGACATCAATACGGCGACCTTTCTCCTGCACGGCCCGGAAATGCGGGGTTCGGCCACTCAGCTCTCCCGCACGGCGGAAGACCAGGTGCGGATTCGTGGCGGCTCACTGACCACCTGCGCCCCAGACAACAACGACTGGTCCATCGTGGCGTCGGACATCCACCTGGACCAGGGCGAAGGTGTGGGCACGGCAAAGCATGTGCGCCTTGAGATCAGTGATATCCCGGTGTTCTACTGGCCCTATGCCAGCTTCCCTATTGACGACCGCCGCAAGACAGGCTTTCTCTATCCGTCTTTCGGTACCTCCAATGCGGGTAGCGGCGCTTTCCTGTCGGTTCCCTACTACCTCAACCTGGCGCCGCACTACGACGCGACGCTGACGCCCCAGTACATACATGGGCGTGGATTGTTTACCGAGGCGGAGGGGCGTTACCTCAGCAGTCTGGGCGAATCGGTGCTTCAGCTAGGCTACGCGGGCAACGACACCGAGTACGAGGAGGAATTTCCCTCGCAAGGCGGCGAACGCTGGGGTCTTGATTTCAGTACCCAGGCGAGATTCGGATACGGCTGGACCGGCTACGGAGATTATTCCGTGGTTAGCGACGACGACTACCTCAGTGACCTCAATCGCAACCTCGAGATCAATAGCGCGACACACCTACGGCGCCGTGGTGGCGTGCGCTACCGGGATTCCTCCCAGTATTTCGAGACCTATCTTAATGGCTACCAGACGATCACTGATACTATCGCCGACGAGGACATTCCCTACTCACAGTTGCCGGAAGTATTGTACGGTGCCAGCGTTGATGCGGGGCCAGCGGAACTGAACCTGGAAAGCCAATACACTTATTTTTACCGCGATAATGACGACCTGACAGGGCTCGACCAGGCGAACGGCCATCGCTTACGGGCCATACCCGAAGTGGCGTTGCCTATGCGGGCTCTTTGGGGCTATGTCAGACCTTCAGTCAGCGTGGACTACACGCGTTACGAACTGGAGGATTACACGGCACGAGATCCCGGTTTCGACCGCACCGTTCCAGTAGCGGAATGGGATTCCGGCCTGTACTTCGACCGCCAGTCCACTCTGTTTGATATTCCCTACAATCAAAGCCTTGAACCGCGACTCTACTATGCTTGGGCAGACGCAGAGTCTGACCAGTCCTACATTCCGGACTTTGACACCGCCATCCGCTCGTTCAGTTTTGACCAGCTGTTCGAACGTAACCGCTTTAGCGGTGGTGATCGGGTAGGCGACAGTAATCAGCTAACAGTGGCACTGACCAGCCGCTTCAATGACCTGGTGACAGGTGCTGAGCGAGCGCGTTTCAGCATTGGTCAGGTGCACTATTATGACGACCGGGAGGTGGAGCTGCTGGACGGGAAGGGTGCCTCGGATGCCAGTGATTCGCCTCTGGCCGGTGAAGTGGTTCTGCGGCCTGTGGACGGCCTGGAAATCCGCAGTTCAGGTCTGTGGGAACCAGACACAAACGAGACCCAGGAAGGTCGTAGCCAGCTGGTTTTTCACTCCGATGATTACCGATATCTGGCCAGCCTGGGCCACACCTACGTGGCTGATGAATTTGAACAGTCGGATATCGGGGGCGTTTTTCCTGTCACAGACCGTGTTAGTCTGATCGGCCGCTGGGTCTACGATTCCGAGCTTGATCGTACGGTCGGTTCACTGGCCGGGCTGGAATACAATAATTGTTGCTGGAGTGTGCAGCTGGTGCACCAGAACTACCTGACGGACGACGAACAGCTTGAGAGTCGTATGCTGTTCCAGATCCAGCTCAAAGGACTGGGCGGGAGCGGCGGATCGTCCAGCCAGATTTCCGAAGCCATCTACGGCTTTGACGAAAGGGAACGTCGCCGTTTCGGTGATCGCTGATGCCTGACAGTCAGGCTCGGGATGCCGGGGTGACAGGCAGTATTCTTCCATACTAGAGGTGACTATGAAGGCGAACCTTCGCCATTGCGCACAAATGATGCTGGCACTGATGGTTGTGATGGTATCCGCAACCGTGCAGGCGGACCGTAAACTGCTTGATCAAGTGGTGGCGGTCGTTAACGACGACGTTATTCTTCAGTCCGAGCTCGAGGCACGGATCAGCACCATTACCGGACGCCTGCGCGCTCAGGGAACCGGATTGCCCCCCAGGGATATTCTGGAAGAACGGGTGTTGGAGCAGCTGATCAGCGAGTCCATCCAGTTACAGATGGCAGACAGGGCCGGGATGCGCATCAGCGACAACGAGCTCAATGAAACCCTGGCATCCATTGCCCAGCGCAACAATATGACGCTGGCCCAGTTCGAGCAACAACTGGTCCAGGAGGGCGTCACCTATCGCGAGGCCCGTGAGCAGATTCGCAACGAGATGATTACCAGCCGGGTACAGCAGCGTCAGGTTGGCAATCGCGTGCGGGTTACGGATCGGGAAGTTGAGAACTACCTTGCGGCAATGGAGGGGCAGGGCCGTAGCAATGCAGAGTATGAGCTTGCCCATATCCTCATTGAAGTGAACGATTTTAATGACGAGGAAGAGGTCAGCGCTGCCCGCGAAAAGGTGGAGCAACTGCGTGAAGAAATTACTGAGGGGCGGGACTTCCGCTCTGTTGCCGTTGCCGAATCCGATGCCAGCAATGCCCTCGACGGTGGCAACATGGGATGGCGTGCCGAGAACCAACTGCCGTCACTGGTGGCCGATGTGGTCCCGGATCTTGAAACCGGAACCGTCTCCCCGGTACTCAGGAACAGCAGCGGTTTCCACCTGGTGATGGTGATGGATCGCCGCGGTGGTGATAAAGCTCAGTTCATTGAGCAGTCGAAAGTCCGTCACATCCTGGTACGCACCTCGGAAACCGTGTCGGAAGCCCAGGCGGAAGCAACCATTCGCGATCTCTATCAGCAAATCGATAATGGCGCCGATTTCGCCGTCATCGCCCGGGAGCACTCTGATGACCCGGTTTCCGGCTCTGACGGTGGTAACCTCGGATGGGTCAGCCCCGGACAGATGGTGCCGGAGTTCGAGCAGGCGATGATGGAAGCGGATGTGGGCGAGCTCAAGGGTCCGTTCCGCTCCCAGTTTGGCTGGCACATTCTGCAGGTGCAGGACCGTCGTCAGCAGGACATCAGCAGTGATGTACGGGAATCCGAGGCGCGGCAGGCCATCTACCGCCGCAAGTTTGATACCGAACTGCAGAACTGGCTGCGGGAGATCCGCGACGAGGCGTTTATTGAGTTCAAGAGCGGTTACGGAGCTGACAGCGAATCATGACACAGCCGGTCATCCTCGCACTGACAGCGGGCGAACCTGCGGGCATTGGCCCGGAGCTTTGTTTGCAACTGGCCCTGAAAAAACGCGGGCCCGGCATTGTGTTGGTGGCCAGCAAACCTCTGCTGGAGGCGAGGGCCCGACTGCTTGGGTTGAATGTAGAGCTGGAAGACTGGGCGCCGGGAGCACCAGCCACTGCTGAACCGGGCCGGCTCTCCGTGCTTTCCGTTGATGGATTGGCGTCCACTACGGCCGGCCAGCTGGATCCGGCGAATAGCGCCTATGTTCTGGAAACCCTGCGAGTAGCCGCCCAGGGCTGCCTTGATGGTACGTTCGATGGGATGGTGACGGCACCGGTTCACAAGGGCGTTATCAACAACGCCGGCATCGCCTTTAGTGGCCACACCGAGTTCCTGCAGGAGCTCTGTGGTGTTGAGCGTGTGGTGATGATGCTGGCCACGGACGAGTTAAGAGTGGCACTGGTGACCACCCATTTGCCCCTGAAGGACGTCTCTGCGGCGATTACGGCCGAGCGCCTGACCCAGGTCACCCGTATTCTGGACAATGACCTGCGCAAGTTCTTCGGCCTTCAGCATCCCAGAATCCTGGTTGCAGGGCTTAACCCCCACGCTGGTGAAGGCGGACATCTGGGGCGGGAAGAAATCGACGTCATCGAGCCGACCCTGGACAAGCTGCGCCGGGAAGGCATCGACCTGACGGGCCCATTGCCGGCGGACACCCTGTTCACTCCTCATTGGCTCGATAACGCCGACGCGGTACTGGCCATGTACCATGACCAGGGCTTGCCGGTTCTCAAATTCCAGGGCTTCGGCCGGGCGGTCAATATCACCCTGGGCCTGCCCATTGTGCGAACCTCCGTCGACCATGGCACCGCCCTTGATCTGGCCGGCACGGGCAGGGCAGATGCCGGCAGCCTGGAAACGGCAATCCGGGTGGGCGAACGAATGGCAACTTCAGCGAAAAGAGATCCTATCGAGTGAGTAGCAAACACGGCCATCAGGCCCGGAAACGCTTCGGTCAGAACTTTCTTCACGACCCCGGCGTGATTGAACGCATTATTCGCGCTATCCATCCCAAGCCGGACGATGCCCTTGTGGAAATCGGGCCTGGACTGGGCGCTCTCACCGAGGAAATGCTTGCCGTTAACTCGAACCTCCAGGTGGTGGAGCTGGATCGGGACCTGATTCCTGTGCTCAGGACCAAATTCTTCAATTACCCCAACTTCCGCATTCATGAAGCGGATGCGTTGAAGTTTGATTTCGGCGAACTGGTTGCCGACAAGCCCCTGAGGATCATCGGCAACCTGCCGTACAATATTTCCACGCCATTGATTTTCCACTTGCTGGGGCATTCCGGCGTGGTGCAGGACATGCATTTCATGCTGCAGAAGGAAGTGGTTCAACGGATGGCGGCGGTGCCCGGAGACAACAACTACGGCCGGTTGGGGATCATGACCCAGTATTTCTGCCGGGTGCAGCCGTTGTTTGAAGTCGGCCCAGGCGCTTTCCGGCCAGCGCCGAAAGTGGATTCCGCCATCGTTCGGCTGGTGCCCCATAAGACGCTGCCGCATCCAGCAAAGGATTATAAGCTGTTGCAGGCGGTGGTGCGCACCGCCTTCAGTGCCCGGCGAAAAACCCTCCGAAAGGCGCTGGCCGGCATGGTTTCCGTGGATCAACTCAACAGCGTTGGCATCAACGATGGCCTGCGCCCGGAAAACCTTGGCCTGGCAGAGTATGTTGCGATTGCCGATTTGTTGGCCGACAGTAAACCTGAAAATTTCGGTGCTGATGAGGTAAGTCATGACTGATTACGCCATCGGCGATATCCAGGGGTGCTATGAACGTCTCCTGGATGTGCTCGCCAAGGTGGATTTCTCACCGTCGCGGGATCGGCTCTGGGTGGCCGGCGACCTGATCAACCGCGGCCCGTCTTCGCTGGAAACCCTGCGCTACGTTGAAAGCCTGGGTAGCTCTGCAGTGGTGGTGCTGGGCAATCACGACCTGCACCTGCTGGCGGTGGCCATGGGTGGCCATGCTCTGAGGAACAAGGACACGCTCGCCGATATACTCGAAGCGCCGGATCACCAACGGCTTTTCGATTGGCTCCGGCAGCAGAATCTCTGTGTTCATGATGAAGACCGCAATCTGGTGATGGTCCATGCCGGGCTGCCACACATCTGGTCTGTGGAAGAAGCGGTCGGCTACAGCCGGGAAGTGGAAGCGGTGATTCGCGGGCCCGAGGCCGAAAGCTACTTTGCAGATATGTACGGGAACTGGCCTGAACGCTGGCACCCGGACCTCAGTGGTATGGATCGGTGGCGGGTCATTACCAACTATTTCACCCGTATGCGGTTTATTGCCGAGGATGGCACCCTGGAACTCGCCGCCAAAGAGTCGGCCGCGTCGGCGCCGGATGGCTATGCACCCTGGTTTCGCTTCCCTCGCCAGGATGATGTGCGTGTGGTGTTCGGACATTGGGCAGCACTGGAAGGCCAGACTGAAAGCACCCGTTATTTCGGGCTGGATACCGGTTGTGTCTGGGGTGGAAAGCTTACCCTGATGAATCTTGATACCGGGGAAAAGATCCACTGTGACTGCTAGACAGATAGAACCCCTTCGCCCGGCACTGGTGTTGGGCGCGCTGTTTGCCCTGTTAGCGGTGATGGCAGGAGCCTTTGGTGCACACGGGTTGCGTGGTGTAGTTGACGCGCGGGGGCTTGAAGTTTTCCAGACTGCCGTCACATATCAGATATACCATTCACTGGCGTTAATTCTTGTCGCGATACTCCCGGTTGCGGGTCTGTCGCGGCGTTTGCTCGGCATTGCGGCCGGCTTTTTTGTTGCCGGAATCCTGTTGTTCAGTGGCAGCCTGTACCTTCTGGTACTAACGGACCTTCGCTGGATAGGGCCGGTTACGCCGGTCGGAGGAATCGGCTTTATGGTGGGCTGGATATTGGTTCTGATGGCGGGATTCAGGCGTTAGAGACAGATGTTTAAGGCAGGTAACGTTATGCAGGTACAGGTGAACGGCGACGCCATGGAGCTTCCCGAAGAAGTCACTGTCGCGGTATTGATAGAGCGGATGGCATTGGTTGGCAAGCGATTCGCTGTGGAAGTCAACGAAGATATTGTTCCCCGCAGCCAGCACGCCACGTTCAGCCTCAATGACGGCGACAGGGTTGAAGTGGTCCACGCCATTGGCGGTGGTTAACTGCAGCCTTGCCATTCTTTTTCACGATTTTATCAACAAGTTCAGGTGTTTAGCATGAGTGACCGTTCCGAAAAACCGCTTCCCGAAGACAAACCGCTCGAAATTGCCGGCCGGGTATACCAGTCCCGGTTGCTGGTAGGCACCGGTAAATATCGGGACATGGCTGAAGCCGGCCATGCGATTGAAGCCAGCGGTGCTGAGATTGTCACCTTTGCCGTGCGCCGTACCAATCTGGGCCAGAACCCGGATGAACCGAGTTTGTTGGACGTGGTATCCCCTGAGCGCTACACCATGCTGCCTAACACCGCTGGCTGTTACACCGCAAAAGATGCCGTGCGTACCTGCAAGCTCGCACGGGAACTACTGGATGGTCATGACCTGGTCAAGCTGGAAGTGCTGGGTGAGGAAAAAACCCTGTACCCGAACATGACCGAAACCCTGGTGGCCGCAGAGGAACTGATCCGCGATGGCTTCAAGGTGATGGTGTATTGCTCGGACGACCCGTTGCTGGCCAAGCGTCTTGAGGAAATGGGCTGTATCGCCATCATGCCGCTGGGCGCACCCATTGGTTCCGGCCTGGGTATCCAGAACCGCTACAACATCCGCCTGATCGTCGAGAACGCCAATGTACCGGTGTTGGTGGATGCCGGTGTAGGTACTGCTTCTGATGCAACCCTGGCAATGGAGTTGGGTTGCGATGGCGTGCTGATGAACACTGCCATCGCCCAGGCCCGGGATCCGATCCGCATGGCCAAGGCAATGCGCCTGGCCATTGAATCCGGCCGCGATGCCTATCTGGCGGGGCGTATGCCGAAGAAGCTTTATGCCAGTGCGTCGTCACCTCTCGATGGCACCTTTTTCTGATGTGAGCGACACTCTCAAGACTCGACACGGATACAGGCGGGCAGGGTCATTCGGGACCGTAAAAAACAGGGATGTTTTTTACGAGCCTACAGGGATGTATTCACGGCGTGTCCCGAATGACCCTGCCTGTCTGTATCCGTACTCACAGATCTGAAGTCCTGAAACGTTAAACAGAGCCTGTAGTCCTGCCATGACAGAACAAAAAATCAGTCGCCGTGAAGCGATTCTTCATGCCCTCGTGGAGCTTCTGGAGAAAGATCCGGGAGCACGAATTACCACTGCTGGCCTGGCCAAGTCGGTGGGTGTCACCGAGGCGGCCTTGTATCGCCATTTCCCCAGCAAACGGAAAATGTTCGAGGCGCTGATCGAGTTTGCCGAGGAGGCGGTGTTTTCGCGTTGCCAGGTCATCCTGCAGGAACAAGAGGATGTTCGGGTTCGACTACAGCAACTCGTGCATCTGGTGCTGGTGTTTGCCGAACGCAATCCGGGGCTTTGTACGGTGCTGACCGGTGATGCGTTGATGGGGGAGGATGAAACCCTTCGCAAGCGAGCGTCGCAGTTCTTCGAACGCCTGGAAACCCAGGTACGCCAGGCACTCAAAGAAGGCGAGATTCGCCAGGGTTTGCGCCCGAGAACCAGTTCGGCAAGGGGCGCGGATTTTGTGCTCGTGTTTATGGAGGGCCGGGTTCAGCGCTACGTACGTTCCTCATTTTCCCGATTACCCTCCAACGATTTTGACGAAGCGTGGGGCCTGGTGTCAGAAGCCGTCTGGGGTGTTCAATCGTAGCCCGACGCCTTTCGCAGGATGTCGCGAACCGGCTCCCAGACCGCCGGGGCTGATATCAGGATATCCCGCCCCCACAAGTCCGCCGGATAGCCCTCCGGTACTTCACCGAAATGCCCCGCCGTCGCGTCTGACTCCAGAGCGATCAGCCGCGCCGCCGCGAAGTCCCAGGGGCTGACGTTCTCGTAGTAGATGTCCAGCCGTCCGCAGGCCACCCAGCAGATGTCCAGCGCCGCGGAACCGACACGCCGCAGATCCCGGCATTGATGAATCATCGCTCCCAGCCGGCTTAGCAGGGGTTCAAGGCTGTCCTTGGTGTAGGGGAATCCGGTGGCGAATAGCGAATCCCTGGGCAGTGTCGCCCCACTGTGTTTGATGGGGCAGCCATTCAGGGTGGCGCCGGTACCTCGTGTGGCACGGAAGGTTTCACCAGAAAATGGCGCGTGTACCACGCCAGCCTGCACCCGCCCATTTTCCGCATAGGCGATGGAGACTGCGACCTGGGGGTGGCCGTAGGCGTAATTCACAGTGCCGTCGATGGGGTCGATGATCCACAGCGGAGTGTCCAGGTGTTCGGCCTGGCTCAAGTCCGGCATGGTTTCTTCGGAGAGGATGCGATGGTCGGGGAAGCGCTCGCGAATGGCGCCGGTGATCATCTCGTCGGCCATTACGTCGGCGTGGGTGACCAGCTCCGACTGCTGTTTGTAATCGGTACGAAGGGTGTTCTGTTCTCGTTCGTGCTTGATCAACTCACCGGCCTTCAGGGCCAGCTCTTCGGCGAATTCCGCAATGGCGGTAATGGCTTCCGGGTTAGACATGATGGCGCCCTCCGATCTGAAATGAGGGCGCCAGTCTATCATGACCCTGTTACAGGCCGGTGAGCCACTGCTCCATCTTGTCCATGGCTGTCACCAGTCGCGGACAGGCCTGTTTGACGAAATCGTCACTCAGTTCCTGTTCACCGTACTCTTTTCCGGCCAGCGCCAGAGCCTCAGCACCGTCAAAGTCCACAAACGCGAGACGTGCGGCAAGGTGGTCCGGGACAAAGCCGAAATCACTGGCCGGCAGGATGGCCACACCGGTATTTTCCAGTAGCGACTGACACAGAGCCTGACTGGTTTTGATGTCGCGACGGGCCAGTGCTTCGCGGAAGTTGGAAAAGTCCGGGAACAGGTAGAACGCACCCTCGGGCTTTTGCACCACGGCCCCCATATCCGTCAGGCGACGATGGAGGTATTCGCCTACTACCTTGAGCACCCGGCGTGACTGCTTCAGGTACTCATCCAGGTCTTCGCCACCATTAAACGCAGCAATGGCCGCATGTTGGATCGGAGCGCTGGTTGCGGTGTAGGTTTCGCTGGCGATGATCGCCATGGCGTCCTGCAAAGGGCGCAGCTCGGGCGGAAAAATAAACGTGCCGAGGCGCCAGCCACCCGCGCCAGCCCACTTGCTCAGGCCAGTGCTGATAATGGTGCCTTCCGGGTAATAGCGGGCGATGGACTTGTGCCGTCCCTCAAAGTGCACTTCGCCGTATATTTCGTCCGACAGCAGGATCAGTTTGTACTTGCGAGCGACGTTGGCGATAGCCAGCAACTGGTCGTCTGTGTAGGTACAGCCCGTTGGGTTGGACGGATAGTTCATGATCAGGATACGTGGTCGTGACGGGTCGTCGCGGCAGATGATGTCCAACTCTTCCGCGGTCAGCTGCCAGTTGTTTTCCGCGTGTGTTGGCAACCAGTGTACTGAGCGGCCGATAATGCGTGCCTGCGGCGCGTAGGATACCCAGCTTGGGCGCGGGATCAGCAAGTCGCCATAGTAGGCGAGCTGCAGCATGAACAGCAGCTCCTTGGAGCCGGGGCCAATCAGTACGTCTTCCCAGGTGCAGCGCATGCGCTCACTGCGGTTGATGTAGCCCGAAATCGATTCCCGCAGGGCCTTAAGGCCCTTCACCGGAAGGTAGTCCTTTTCATGGGCATGCTCGCGCAGGGCATCGACCACACGGTCGGGCACCGGAAATGGCGACTGGCCGAGCCCCAGCTTGATAATGTCCCGGCCTTCGGCGCGAAGCTGATTACTGAGTTCGTTGATTCGGAGGGTAGCGGAGGGCTGGATGCCTCTGACGTTCAGGTTGATGGCGTAGCGGTGATCAGTCTGGATGTCCATGGTCCCGGTCTGTTGGTTGAGGGGTACAACCCGCAGTATAGGAAACCTTTTTGCGCCTGTGTGGTTTCGCAGATAGGTGATTGCCGCAGACGCTAGTTGGAATTGCTGGTTCTCAGCTCGGCCAGCACCTTGTTGAATTCGTCGCGGAGCGCCTCCCCCTTCGGATGCTGGCGGGAGAATGCCGCCCGAAACCCCCGCACTTCGCCAACGGTCCGTGGCATTGCGGACACATTTGCCAGCTCCGGATGGTCGGCGATGTGTTTGTCGATCAGATACCGACAGACGGTTTCCTCGCAGATGAACAGGTCGATACGGCCAAAGGCAATCATTTTCAGCCCCGTGAGTTCCGGGGATTCCTGGCTAATCTGAACAACCCGGGCGTTGCCGGCGGCCAGCCATTCCATGAACTCGGGGGCATAACTGTAGGACGCGGATAGCCCAATCCTCAGGCCGGCGAGATCATCCAGCTCCTGCCACTGAAGGCCCCGGTCGGAAAGGCTGAAAAACACATCCCGGGCCTCGCTGATGGGGTTGGTGAAGTAGTAGTGGCGGGCGCGGCTTGGCGAGTATGTCAGGGAGTAGATCAGGTCGGCGGTTCCAGCACGAGCGCTCGCTTCCGCCCGGGCCCAGGGTACAAGCCGGAAAACGGGGTCATAGCCCATCCTCGTCAGGACCTGGCGAAGGGTTTCCGTGTGGGTACCCTTCACCTCACCGTTATCCAGGTATTGGTAAGGCGGATAGATCGACGTGACAACCGTCATTGTGGGGCGGTCGGCATGGGCAATAACGGGAATGAGCACAGCGAGTAGAAGTGCCAGAAAACGTCCAGACATCAGTGCCTTGATCCAAGCAGGTGAGAAAGTGTCGTGGCGCCAGTATAGCGATTACACCCCGCACCTGCACAGGTGGTGGAAGGGGCATGCATCAAAACTGTTAAACAGCGAACGGTCGATTCCGGTTTTCATCCGTATAGTATTCCGCACCGCAGTAACAATAACAGCCATTTTGCGGAGAAACCCATGGACACCAGAACGGCTGATAACGCCGACTGTGCGCTACTGTCATCCGGAGACTGCCTTCCCCTGGCCCGCGTGCTGATCGTGGATGATCATCCATTTTTCCTGTTTGGAATTACGGCGATTCTTGAGCAGGAGCAACTCGCCCGGGAGGTTGCAACGGTAGCCTCGGTCGCGGACGCGGTGGACGATCTCCGTTCGCGGCCGGAAACCTCTCTTGTCCTGCTGGACCTGACATTGCAAGGGGAGGCCGGCCTGTCGTTGTTTTCCGAGCTTGAACAGATCGGGCTGCCGATTTCCGTGGTGGTCATCTCCAGCCGCGAGGACGAGGCCTCAGTACGAGCGGCACGCTCTGCGGGCGCCGTGGGGTTCCTGCCCAAGTCTGCTGGCCGCCGCTCGCTGCTTCGAATGGTACAGCGGGTCAGCAACGGCCAGTTGTTCTATCCGTCGTTGCCGTTTCCTTCCCTGAGCCCGGAGCACCTGACCCCACGCCAACTGGAGGTTCTTACACTCTTGGCGGATGGGCTTCCCAACAAGCGGATTTGCCAGGCCCTCGACCTCACCGAGCACACAGTGAAGACTCACCTGAAAGCGATTTTCACCCATTTAGGTGTTCACAACCGGACCGAATGTGTCGCCGAGGCAAGAGCGCTGGGACTGCTCTGACGCGATCAGTCAGCAAGACGATCCAGTTGGGTAATCGCGGCTCGCAGTCTCATGGCTATCAGCGGTTTGTGCAGTACCCAGAGTCTGCGTTCAGAGTCGTAACCCTGGGGAATCGTTGTATCAGCCGTCATCAGGATGCCACCGCGGACCGACTTGCGAGCGAAAAGCCGATCGTAGAGGGCATCGCCAGACATTTCCGGGAGGTGGACGTCACTGACCAGAATAGCGTTGGACGATGCGCCCCAACGGGTGATTGCCTGTTCCGCGCTGGCAACGCCTCTCACGCTGTAGCCCCAGGACGCCAGGGTTTCGCAGGTCCAGTGACGAGCCTCATCGTGATCCTCCACAACCACCAGTGAGGGTGAGTGAGCGGAAGGTGGAACAGCCGCTCCGGAAACGGACTCTGTTGTCTGTGGTGCGGGCGTTGCCGGTAGGAAAACCCGGAAACAGGCGCCTTGCCCTGGCGATGAACTGACGTTGCAATGTCCCTCCATCATGCCCGTCAGCTCATGGACAATGGCCAGCCCGAGCCCCAGGCCGGGGCAACTACGCTGGCGCTGACTGTTGCGAAAAAAGGGAGTGAAGATCTGCTCGAGGCTGCCGTCATCAATGCCCCGGCCATCATCCTGTACCTCGAAGCACAGCTTTCCGTTGTCCTGATGGGCTCGAAGATCAATGCGGGTGGCGTCGCTATGTTCCAGGGCATTCGTTACCAGGTTCTGGAGCACGCGGTGCAGCAACTGCGGGTCTGCAAACACCCCACTGCCGGTGGCGGGTTTATGGATGACTAGCTGCGCGCCCGGGCGTTGTACCTGCTCGCTAAACGTCTCAGATACCTGCCGTATGACCTGCCACGTACAAAGCCTGGTGGGCTCAGGGGAGATCATGCCCTCCTGGATGCGGGAGATATCCAGAACCGAGGCCAGCAGGTTGTTGAAATGGGTGACCGAGGATTTCAGTCGCGACACCAGCGACTGCTGTTCGACTGGCAGACCGTCAGCGGTGAGGTTTTCCAGAATCAGGCTGATGACATTCAGGGGTTGACGAAGGTCGTGGCTGGCGACAGTAATAAGTCGGGTCTTGCGGTGATTTTCCTGTTCGGCCTGTTGTTTGGAGGCGTTGAGCATCTGGCGATCCAAAAAGTGGGCTCTCTGACGGTGTTCACTGAGCCAGGACCCTACCATCCCGATGATGTTGGCAGTGCCGATGAAAAACCCGTTAATCATGAGTTGGTGAGCCCCCGAACCGGTGGCGTGCTCCACCCAAAGATAGGCAACGATAACCAGCAGGGAGGCGCCGGAAACCGTGCGAAACGGGATGCCCATTACGAAGTAGCCAAACATCAGCATCAGCAGGATGCCTTCATAGGGCAGTGGGTGGTTCTCCAGGCGTGCAAGCCCAATAATGCCCACCACACTGAGGCCGCCAACCAGATAGGCGAGCGCATAGATCTTAACGAAATGATCGTCGCGAATGTCTCGATAGGACAGCCACCACACGCCGATGATGACCGGGCAAGTGACCATAAGCCGTACTGCGATGGTATCCCGTGCGATGGCCGGGGGCAGCATCAGGGAATCCAGCAGGGTATATACCAGGAACAGCGTCAGCGCACTGGCGGAGACCAGTCGTGCGCGTGATCGTATGCCTTCGTCCCTGACTCTGCGATAGTGGGCTTCCAGCGCAGGCTCAAACCGCAGCCGTCGAAACCCGTTGGCCCGTTGATCCCGAAGCTGGGAAAAATTCATCGAGGACTGTCCGGTTGTCGTTGTCGTTACCTCCAGTTTACGCCGGCCAGACAGTCAGGAATGGCATTGGAGCACACTATGGTGATTGTGACTCCAATGCTCGCAGTCGGGCCCAGGTGCGGCTCTGTTCGGTATCAAAGTGCTGATTCAGTAACCGGTTTTTCTGGGTTGCCCTGTCCTCTTCGGCCAACCCTGAGTTGTCCAGACTCGCCAGTGCCTGCTGGAACTGCTGGTATTGGCTGTCGAACTGCTCCCGTTCCTCCATGTAGGCGACCACTTCTCTGGCCTGGGCATCATCAACGCCCAGTTCCCG
Organism: Marinobacter sp. UBA3604; assembly: GCF_002375325.1. Classification (NCBI taxonomy): domain Bacteria; kingdom Pseudomonadati; phylum Pseudomonadota; class Gammaproteobacteria; order Pseudomonadales; family Marinobacteraceae; genus Marinobacter; species Marinobacter sp. UBA3604. Next base: position 13,381 of record NZ_DFMB01000055.1, on the reverse strand, counting down.
GAGTCTGCGTCCGGCCTCGGACGGTGAGTCGGCGTCGGATAACGCCTGTTGTCTTGCCCGGTGGTCCCGGCTTTCCACAATCATGCGGGTTTCGGTGCGGCGGATGACCTCAGGAAGCTGCTGTCGATGCCATTCAGCCAGTGTGTTTTTTGCTTCGGCGGACAGGTCGGTGCGCTGCTGGATATCAAGGGTGGCGAGGGTATAGTCGCCGTAGGCCTCCTCCAGCCCGAAAAAGGCCTCGTGAGTGTCGGCGGAGAACATGCGCCGGCGCAGCTGTTTCATGTCGGCCAATGCACCCTTGAGCATTTCCAACTGGTAGGCGGGGTCGTGCTGCCGGGCGGGGTCAAGGCCCTGGTTGCCAAGTGCCAGTGAGGCATCCTTGTACGCCAGGTACCGGTTGAGCAGGGCCATGGCTTCGCGGGCGGCGCTTTCCGGCAGACTCTGTTGGGCCAGGGTTCTGATCTGGTCCAGTGCCTGCTCGGCTGATACCTCACCAATGGTGTTCAGGAAGTAGTCGAAGAAGTCGCGGGTTTCCAGATCAACGATCAATTCGCCGTTGGCGTCGGCCCGTAAGTTGCCGTCGATATTGGTACCCGCGAGGGAGCTGGCAAACGGTTGGTCTCCCAGGCTATCGGGTGTCTGGTAGGGGATGGGCGTATCCTCGCCAACGGCAAGTGGCGACTCGGTAATACCGGGTTCTGGTTGTTCTGAGGTCGTGGCGGGAGTGCTCGCCGCCTTTGTTATTGCTTCACCGCGTGGCTCGTCCGCCAACAGGAACCACACACAGGCAAACACCACCGGAACGGTCATGATCAGGGGAAGTAAAGCCTTCTTGTTCAGTCTGTCGCTATTGTTCATACCCATTATCCTGCCTTGGCAACTGTCGTCGCCGGGCACGCATCAGCGGGGCGCCCGGCGACGGTTCAGACTCGAAAGCGCGAGGGTTACAGCCCGCGATTTTTCAGGCGGTTGGCATGGCTGCGATAGAGCGAGACCGGATTGGTCCGCCACGAACGAGCGCCGAACAGGTGATTGATGGCGTCTACGTGGTTCATGTCGTAATGGGTGCCGATGACGTTGCCCATCTTGGTGGAACATTCGCCGACCAGGCCATCATTGGGCTCGTTGCCGAAAGCCAGCGAGGTAACACCCAGGAACGGGTCGGTGATGTCGGTCCAGTTGGTCCAGACCGATGTGCCGGTCCAGGAGAAGAACTTGATCCGGTTGCCGTTGATCCACACGTCTTCATTGGTGCCCGCGCATGACCACCGGTTCACCCCTTTCCAGCCGAGGGCGTTGTTCAACTGCGTGGTGCCCGGTGTGGTCAGGGTTTCCAGAGCGGCAATACCATCCTGTGGGTTGTTGGAGCCAGACAGTGCGTTGACCAGATCGCCAAGCGCGTTGGCAATGGCGCCGGCTCCACCTTCGACATAGCTGCCGGGTGGAATGATTCCCCGCGCGACGTCCGCGACTTTTGAGCCTTTGTTGACGCCATTGATAGATGTTACCGAGGCAACTTTGTGGGGAATAAGCGAGGCGGTCACGCGGGAGGTGGGCGCGCCCTGGCTGTGGGCCATGATGTTGACCTTCGAATGCCCAAGCCCGTTGATGTAATTGGCGAGTTGCTGGCCACGCTGCTCGCTGCTGTTCACAAAGGACACACTGGCGGAATATACCCGGGCGCCGCTGCGCTCAAGGTTCCAGGGAACGTTGTGGAAGTAATTGATCAAGCCACCGATGGTGTTGAAACCGGTCACACCGTGGACCAGAACGATGGGATGCTTTGTTTTGGTATAGCTGGCATGGCTGAGTGTGGGTGCTGCAAGCACGGCACAGCTCATGATCACCGCGAAAGTGATGAGTTTACGCATGGTTGACTCCTGTTGTTTTTGTGAGAAAGCACACCCTGTGAGGGCCGCTTTTTGTCGCCAATGCGTGGAGGATTATTTGCGATTGGGTCGGGAGTAAGAATCGCCCATTTGGGGGAGGTGATCTGTCGCGTCTACGGGGGGATGTGCCCGGAGGTTAGAGGTCCGGGCCGAAACGGTGCGGGTCCAGCTCCATATGGATGATGCGAGGGCCGAGCATGATGATTCGGCCGAGGTAGCGTTCCTCTCCGGTTGATGTGAATTCAAACAGGAAGCGGCGCCACACCCGGGTACGGCCGTTGTCGTCACGCTTGAACCATACGCCACGCAGGTACACGGCGTCGTCCAGCAGCATCACATCCATTTTCTTGCAGTAGTTCCTGGCCGCCTGAAGCACAAAGTCCTTGATGGCCTTGGCCCGCCACCAGTACCAGGTGGCGAAGCCGGCTACAAACAGCCAGAAGAGCGTTCCGAGGGTCACTGGGCGTGAGCCGTGTTCCCAGTGCTGCCATTTGCGTCGTCATCCGCCGCGGAGCCGTGGTGGTCACGGCCCAGGAGGATGTAGAACGCGGGCAACACGAAAATGGTGAACAGCGTACCGATGCCCAGGCCTGCACTGATGGTCAGGCCGATGGCGAACCGGCTTTCCGCGCCCGGGCCTACTGCAATCAACAGTGGAACCATGGCGAAGATCAGCGCCAGGGAGGTCATGACGATCGGGCGCAGACGGATGGCCGCCGCTTCCACGACTGCCTCGCGCTTGTTCAGGCCCTTGTCCACCTGCAGCTGGTTGGCAAACTCCACGATCAGTATCCCGTTCTTGGACACGACACCGATGAGGGTGATCAGGCCCACCTGCGTGTAGATGTTCATGGTGGCAAAGCCGAGCACAATGAAGGCCATGGCCCCGGCCACCGACATCGGTACTGATACAAGGATGATGAACGGGTCGCGCCAGCTTTCGAACTGGGCTGCCAGCACCAGGTAGATCACCAGCAATGACAGGAAGAAGGTAACCACCAATGCGCTACCCTGATTCGCGAACTGACGCGATTCCCCGGTGTAGTCGAACGAGAAACCCTGCGGGAAACTGTCTGCGGCGGCATTCTCCATGAAGGCCATGGCATCGCCCACTGTCACGCCCGGCGTCACAACACCCTGCAGGGTCAATGAGTTCAACTGGTTGAACTGGGTGCGTTGTGACGGCTCCACGTCTTTCTGGAAGCTGATGACGCTTGATAGCGGAACCAGGCTGCCGCTGTCGGCACGAATGTAATAGTCATTGAGCGCCTGCTCGTCCAGGCGGAAATCCTGGTCGACCTGGGGAATGACCTGATAGGAGCGGCCCTGCATGTTGAAGCGGTTGATGTAGCCACCGCCCAGCATGCTGGACATGGCACGGCCAACGTCCTGCATCGACAGCCCAAGATCCGCCACCCGGTCACGGTCGACGTTGATGCGGGTAACCGGGCGGTCAAAGTCGATGGATTTCTGCAGGAACATGAAGTTGCCGCTTTGCATGGCCTGTCCGAGCAGGTCATTGGCAACGTCATTCAGGCGCTCGTAGTCCTCGCCCGTGGTGATCACAAACTGGAATGGCAGGCCGCCACCGGAACCCGGAAGGGAAGGCCTGGGGAAAACGGCGGTCTGCAGGCCGGTGACGTTTTTCAGTTCCTGGTCAAGCTGTGGCTGAACCTCGAACTGGCTGATGTCACGCTCGGACCAGGGCTTCATCTTGAAGCCGCCGAACACGGCGTTGGGCCCGGTAATGCCGAGAATCATGAAATCCTCATGGTAGCCGGGTACCGTCGACATGCGCTCCTGCACCTCATCTCCGTGTTCCTGGAGATAGTCGAGAGTGGACGTCTGGGGACCAAGCCCCTGATAGAACAGGATGCCCTGGTCTTCAGTGGGTGCCAGCTCGTTCTGGCTCATGGCCACCATGAAATAGATGGATCCCAACACCACGATGGCGAAGAAGATCACCACGGACTTGGTGTCCATCAATGACGCAAGAGCACGTTTGTACCCATTGGCCAGGCCGCCGAAGGAGCGCTCCACGACCTGCTCGAACCGACCCGGATTGCCGTGGGGCTTGAGGATCTTGCCGGACAGCATCGGCGAAAGAGTCAGTGCCACGATGCCGGAAATCACGACGGTGCCGGCCAGGGTAAACGCGAACTCGGTGAACAGTGAGCCAACCAGTCCCCCCATGAACCCGATAGGAGCGTAGACCGCCACCAGGGTGGTGGTCATGGCGATGATCGGCGTTGCCATTTCGCGGGCCCCATTCAGGGCCGCGTTGAAGCGGGACTCGCCCTCTTCAATGTGGCGGTGAACGTTTTCCACCATGATGATCGCATCGTCCACGACAAGACCGATGGCGAGTACCATCGATAGCAGTGTCAGCAGGTTCAGTGAAAAGCCCATCATCAGCATGAAAAAGGCGCCGCCAACCAGAGACAGAGGCACCGCCACGGACGGAACCACCGCCGCCCTGACCGAGCCCAGGCAGATGAAGACCACCACCAGAACGATAACCAGCGCCTCCAGCAGTGTCTGGATAACCTCTTTGATCGAACTGTCGATAAAGTCGGATGCATCGTAGGCCAGACGGACGTTCATGCCGGACGGCAACTGGCTTTCAATACCCGGCAATTCATCTTTGACCAGCTTTGCGACCGTCAACGGGTTAGCGCCAGGTGACAGCTCAATGGCCACGTAGGTTGCTGGCTGCCCCTTGTACAGGGCGAGCTGGTCGTAGGTTTCGGAACCCAGTTCAACGCGGGCAATGTCCCGCAGGCGGATCAGTGAGCCGTCGGATTCTTTGACCACCAGATCCTTGAACTGCTCCGGGTCACCGACGTCGGTGTCGCTGGTCATACTGATCTTGGTGTATTTGCCCTTGGTATTGCCTACGGCCGCCTGATAGTTGTTGCGCAGCAGTACATCCACCACTTCCTGCGGCGTCATATCGACAGCAGACAAGCGCTCGGGGTCAAGCCAGACCCGCAGGGCGAACTGCCGCCCCAGCAGATCGGCCTTGCCGACGCCGGACAATGCCTGCAGCTTGGGCTGTACCACCCGCGTCAGGTAGTCCGTGATCTGGGGCACCTCCAGCTCATCGCTGTAAAAGGCGATATACATCAACGCGGTGGAATCGCCGGTTGTGGAGGTTATGACCGGGTCCTGCGCATCGGCGGGCAGTACATTGCGCTGACTGGCCACTTTCGCCTGAATCTCGGCCAGCGCCGCGTTGGCGTCGTAGTTCAGCACCATCTTGGCTTCAATGGTGGACTGTCCCTGGGAACTTGTGGACGTGAGGTAGTCGATGCCACTGGCTTCGGCGATGGCCTGCTGCAAAGGCGTGGTGATGAACCCTTTTACCAGCTCAGAGCCCGCACCGGGGTAGGCGGTTGTCACCGTGACGGTGGTGCTCTCAAGTTCCGGGTACTGACGGATTTCCATCTCCATCGCTGCCCGGGCCCCGAGCAGCAGGATCAGCAGGCTGACCACCGTCGCCAGGACGGGGCGCTGTATGAATATGTCGGTGAAACGCATTACTTGGACGCCTCCGCCGGCTGTTCATCTTCCTGGACTTCAACGCGCTGGCCCGCCCTCAATCTCAGCAGACCCTTAGAGACGACCTGCTCGCCTTCTTTCAGGCCATCAAGCACCGCAACGCGACTATCCCGGGTATTGCCGGTCTGGATGGTGCGACGATTGACGACCAATTCACCGTCATCATTCTCTTCGACAACGAACACGAAATCGCCGTAGGTGTTGTAGGAAACGGCGGTTCGCGGCACGGTGACAACTTCCCGGTCCTGGGGTTGCCTGGTTGCTACCGTGGCGAACATGCCCGGGCGAAGCTGATTGTCTTCGTTGCCAAGCGTGGCACGAATCCGGACGGTACGGGTTTGCGGGTTAACCGACGTGTTGATGGCACTGACCTGGCCGGCAAAATGACTGTCGGGGATGGCAGCGACAGTGGCCACTACGTCGTAGCCCTGTTGCACCATGGGCAGGTCTTTTTCCGAGAGGGTGTAATCCACGTAGATCGGATCGAGCATATTGATTTCGACAATCGGCGTACCGGTACCGATGTATTCGCCCTGATCCACCAGCCGAAGGCCAAGCTTGCCGTCGAAAGGCGCACGGATGATTTTCTTGCTCAACTGGGCTTCGGCTTCATTGACCCTTGCCCGTGCTGCGTCAAAATTGGCCTTGGCTTCATCGTACTGGGATTGCGACACGGCGCGCTTGGGAAGCAGGTCGGACACTCGCTTGAACTCCTGCTCCGCGAGCTGTGCCTCGGCGCGGCGAGTGCGCAATGCAGCTTCATCAATGGCTGCGTCCAGACGGATCAGGATGTCGCCTTTTTTCACCGTATCACCTGACTCGAACGCGATGGTCTCAACCACACCGGAAACTTCGTTCGCCACTTCAATACCGTTGATGGCTTCCACGCTGCCAACGGCTTTGATCTCAGGTGTCCACATCTCAGTGCTGGCCATGGTCGCGGAAATTTTCGCCGGCGGCTGCGGCTGGGAAAACTGTTCCTTCATCTGGCCAAACTGGTAGAACTTGTAACCAAAAATGCCGCCGAGCACGACACCGAGAAAGATGAGTACAATCAGGAAGCGGGAGGCAGTGCGCATAATTCAGGTCCTGGGTCGTATGTCCGTTACAGGTAATCGTGTTAGCTTTGCAGGCTCCTGATCCCGTAGGGATGGAGTTGCCCGGCTCGCCGGGGGCTGTGTTGGCAAGGAGTCGTCAACAAACCGTAAAGAATAGCATCCTATACAAGCGAGAGGGTTGCTGTCACTGATTTGTCAGTGAAAATGCGTACAATTACTGTGCTCCAGGCGCCTTCACCTGCCTTGCCCAGGCGGGGCCGAGGGCTCATCCCGTTCACTAGGTTGCCAAACAAGAATGACAGATTTACGACCCGGTCATCGATAAGGATTGGCGAATGCAATGGATTCTTGGTATTGCACTGGCGGCAGCCGTATTTATTGTCCTGAAACAGTGGGGCGCGTTATCGCCGGAGAAGAAAAAGGCCGCCACCTGGAAAATCGTGTTGGTGGCAGGCGCTGCAGTGCTTCTATTCATGGTGCTGACGGGGCGGGTGCATGTACTGACCGCCGCAGTGGCCGCCCTTTTACCGCTGCTGAGAAAGCTGCCAGCGTTGCTGAAGTTTGCCCCGATGGCCAGCCGCCTGTTCGGTCAAAACCGGCACCGTGAACCTGATTATGAAAACACCGACCACTATCAAGGCGGGCAACGCGGGCAGGCAGCCGCCAGTTCCGGCAATATGTCGGTTAGCGAAGCCTGTGAGGTTCTGGGGGTTGCGCCAGACTGCACAGACGACGAGATTGTGCAGTCGCATCGACGTTTGATCCAGAAACTCCATCCCGATCGAGGCGGCAACGATTACCTGGCGGCAAAAATCAACGAAGCCAAGAGTGTCTTGCTGAAACGCCGTGCCTGACAGGCCTTAAAGAACATCAACCTTTACCTCGAAGGTCTGGTTCTGGCGGCGGCTGTTCCCGGTTTGGTAGGTGATGCCGGACTGCTCGCCTACTCGCTGTTGGCGCGTGCTGCCAAGTTCCACCCATTCACCGGGTTCTACCCGACGTATCGTCATCACTGCCTCGGTGTCGTAGCCGGGCGGGTTGCCCTTCGGGTCTTCCTCAAAAGAGACAATGTTCAATTCGACCGCCTGATCTGAAATCACCTGCGGACTGACCAGGAAGCCGCTTCGGGTTTCGATCTGTCCCAGAAACGCTGCTGGATTACGGCCCCCGCGGATGGCGACAGGAACGGTGCGGACCTGGCCAGAGGAAATATGAGCGGATTGCCCATCCTGAACGATCAGCGTGCGTTCCTGATTCCGCCGTGTTGTGGTGACCTTGCGCTCTGCCTGTACGCTGACCTGGTTGTTGTTGACGGAAAACCCGCCGCCACCAGTTTTGGCATCCACGTTGTGACGGGACCGAACCGTTATGCGCATCTGTGAGGGGGCGACGTCCATGGTATGCACCAGCCTACCGATTTCATCCAGCAGCTCTGGTTCACCACGAACCACCATTTGCTGTCCGCGAGCGGTGATGGACACCTGGCCATCCGGGTAAAGTTCGCGAATCTGTTGCGCCACACCCTCTGCGGAGCGCTGTGCCAACTGGTAGGTGCGGGCCTCAGGCGCCGCTGCTAGAGCGCCTGAAAAAAGCAGCAGGATCAGCAACAAAGAAAGCGAAGGCCGACGATTCATCGCTGTGTTCATGAGTGACTCCGGGACTGGTAGGGCCGCAATACCGGCAAAAAACCGAATTTACGGGTTGCAAAGCCGGAAACCGGGGATATATATTGGAAAGCATGAAGACGACACACGCGACCTGTCAATTGAATGTTCTGCAAGCTTTCGGTGAAAAATCGATCGCTGCGGTCGCTGCTGTGTTTTTCTGGTGGTTTGGTTATGGCTATTTTAGCCAGAGCCCGGGCCGCCCATAAGATCTTCATCGACCGAATAACGAGGAAGGCAGCCCGGCAGAAACCCAGGCTGCCACCGGACTCAAAAAGCCCCGACTGGTAGCCACCAGCCGGGGCTTTTTTGATTCTGACACAGGGAAACGGGAACACTGACCATGAACATGTCGCTGAACATTGAGACACTGAACGAGACCCAGCAGCCATCAAAGGCTGAGCCGGGAACCCGGGAAGTGCCGCTGCCGACACCAGCCGAACTGCGAACCAGCCTGCCGGTTCCTGCTCACCTGCAGGCGCGGATTCGCCAGCACCGGGATGCTATTCGCCGGATACTCAACGGCGAGGACCCGAGAACGCTGGTGGTCGTCGGCCCCTGCTCCATCCACGACGAAGTGGCGGCATTGGAGTATGGCGAGAAGCTCAAAGCCCTGGCGGATGATGTCAGCGACCGTTTCCTGATCGTGATGCGTACCTACCTCGAAAAACCCCGAACCACCGTTGGCTGGAAAGGCCTGCTCTATGACCCCGAGCGCACTGGCAGCGGAAATCTCAACGAAGGCCTGTTGCGTTCCCGGCGCCTGCTGTTGAACCTGTCAGACATGGGCCTGCCGTTGGCCACGGAAGCCCTGAGCCCGTTCGCCATGGATTACCTCGGCGACCTCGTTAGTTGGACCGCCATCGGTGCCCGCACCACCGAGTCCCAGGTTCACCGTGAAATGGTCAGCGGTCTGCCGATGCCGACCGGTTTCAAGAATGGCACCGACGGCAGTATTGGCGTTGCCATCAATGCCATGAAGTCTGCGGCCCGTCCCCATCACTGCTTCGGCGTTGGCAGTAATGGCGCACCCGCGATGATTACCACTGAGGGCAACCCCGATACACACGTGGTATTACGGGGCGGGCGAGGTATTACAAACTACGACGCCGAGAGTATTCGCGAGGCCATGGGTGCCTTGTCCGGCGCAGGTGTTTCTGTTTCGGTGATGGTCGATTGCAGTCATGACAACGCACAGAAACAATCTGAGCGGCAACTTGTTATCGCTCGCGAAGTGATGGCCCAGAAACGCGCAGGTAATTCACGCATCGTTGGTTTGATGCTGGAAAGTTTTCTTGAAGAGGGGCGTCAGAATGATAGCGACGATTTGATTTACGGATGCTCCCTGACAGATCCCTGCATTGGCTGGAAGCAAACGGAAGAGCTGTTGCGTAGCTTGTGAGTTATGGCTTGGCGCATGCGCCGGTCTGTAGGCCTCTCCCAGAACACGCCCGTAAATACGTCCCTGTAGGGCTCGGTCGCGCCATCCCTGGCGCTCCACGGTTCTGGGAGAGGCCTACAGACCGGCGCCCCGGCTTGCCTGGTTTGCCTGAAAACGGGCCAGGACCGCTCTGATCATTCTTTTCCCGGAAGGTTTCCATCTCCGGAAACCGTTGAAAACAGCAACTGCCCCGCCAGCAACAACAGAACGCCTCCCATCAGCCGGTCCAGCCAATAGCCGAAACGGTTAAACCCCTTGCGGATCTGCGGCAGGGTGAAGAACACTGCCACGGCCATGAACCACAGGCCCGTGGCCACCGCCATATAGGCGCCATAACCCGTTTGAATCGCAATCGGCGTACCCGGGCTGATGATCACGGAAAAGAGTGACACAAAGAACAGTGTTGCCTTCGGATTCAGGGTATTGGTCAGGAAACCAAGCCTAAAGGCCGCCAGTCCGGATTGCAGCTCACCGTTTTCCGTTTCTACATGAATACCACCGGCTTTCGAGCGCAGACACTGTATCGCGATCCAGGTGAGATACAGGGCGCCAATAATCTTGAGAATGCTGAACAGCACCAGCGACTGCTGGATAATCAGGCCAATGCCCAAAAGGGAATACCCCACGTGAATCAGAATGCCGGTGCCAATACCGACGGCCGTCAGCAGGGCGTTGCGGCGGCTTTGGCACAGCGCCTGGCGAAGCATCACGGCAAAATCTGGCCCCGGGCTGGCGACGGCCAGGAAATGGACGAGGGCGACGGTGATGAATTCCGGCCAGTAGTTGTGCATGCGTTTTTTCTCCTGGGAAGCTCCGGTGCAGGGCGTCAGTTTAGAAGGCGCGGCCAAAAAAGTCCTGTGCCGACTACGGTAATTTCTTTGATTTGGTACTAAACCGTTTTCTGTATTCACTCCTATACTCAGGCTACACCATGAATTTCGCATTCGGGTCAGGGGAGAGGTAGACGTGGAAAAACGTAAGGTCGATGTGGCTGTTATTGGCGCGGGTACTGCCGGCATGAGCGCCTATCGCGCTGCCCGCAAGCATACGGACAATATCGTTATGATTGAAGGCGGTGCCTACGGTACCACCTGTGCCAGTGTGGGCTGCATGCCCAGCAAGCTCTTGATTGCGGCAGCAGACAGCGCCCATCAGTTGCAAAAGGCGCCGATATTCGGTGTTCACCCCGGTGATGTCCGAATTGATGGCAAAGAGGTGATGGCGCGTGTTCGCAGGGAGCGGGACCGGTTCGTCAGCTTTGTGGTGGAGGCGGTAGAGGGGTTCCCCGACGCTCATCGACTTCGTGGTCAGGCCCGGTTCCTGTCGCCCCACCGGATTGTTGTCGGCGAGAAAGTGGAAGTGGAGGCCGCGCGTGTGGTCATTGCCACCGGTTCCCGGCCGAACATCCCCGGCTTTCTCAAGGACGCCAAGGACCGACTGGTGGTGAACGATGACGTTTTCGAGTGGGACGACCTGCCTGATTCCGTTGCCGTATTCGGTCCCGGCATAATCGGCCTGGAGCTGGGGCAGGCGCTCAGTCGGCTGGGGGTTCGGGTGCGGATGTTCGGTGTCAGCGGAAGCCTCGGGCCGCTTCAGGAGGACGCAATCCGCAACTACGCACTGAAAACATTCAATGAAGAATTTCCGTTGGATACCAGCGCCAAGGTCCGGTCGGTTGAGCGAACGGACGATGGTGTTCGCATTCGTTTTTCGGACGCGGACCGTGGTGAGATCACGGAAACGTTCGACTATGTGCTGGCGGCCACCGGCCGTCGCCCCAATGTCGACAGTCTGGACATGCAGAATGCGGATATTGCCCAGGATGATCATGGCTCGCCACTGTTCGATCACTACACACTTCAGTGCGGTGACAGTCATATCTTCATCGGGGGAGATGCCAACAATGAAGTGCCACTGCTCCATGAGGCGGCTGATGAGGGGCGAATAGCCGGCGATAATGCGGCTCGATACCCGGATGTGCGGGCCGGACTGCGCAGGGTGCCATTGGGCATCGTGTTCACCGATCCACAGATTGCCACGGTGGGGATGACCCTCAAAGAAGCCAATGAGCGTTGTAAGGAGGGCTATGCCGTTGGTGAGGTCTCATTTGAAGGGCAGGGGCGCAGCCGTGTTATTGGCGCCAACAAGGGCTTGCTGCATGTATATGGGGAGCGAGGCAGTGGGTTATTTCTGGGCGCGGAGATGTTTGGTCCCGCAGCCGAACACATCGGCCACTTGCTGGCCTGGTCGCTGCAAAAGCGCATGACCGTGAGCGAGATGCTGACTATGCCGTTTTACCACCCGGTGATCGAGGAGGGGGTCCGAACAGCGTTACGTGACCTCAACCGTAAGCTGGATATCGGCCCACAACCGATTGAGCGTTGCCTGGATTGCGGTCCGGGTGGCTAGAGTCAAGGGGACCGCCCCGCTCAGAAACTTTGTGCAACCGGGGTTGTCTCCGCACCAGGGGCGCCCCTTGTAATCTGTTGCCTGCGCGCCCATATCTTCTCATGAAAGAAATAGGCAACCGTGTTGATCGCTGGTTCCACCATGGCAATCAGGCTGCCAATCAGGAGGTCGCCGGTCAGCAGGTAAGCAACGGTAAAGGCCACGGTGAAGTGAGTAATGGCAAATGTGATGGTTTTCAGCAACGAGTTGTCACCCTTTGAACCATGGTCATGGAAAAACATCTTCAGGGCACTCATAGACAGCTCCGCAGGTGCGATGGATATGGGTCCATTCAATAGCAATTGAGAATTGTTGTTAAATAAATAATATTCAGATTTTTGATAGTCCCTGGCTATCATTTGTTGCTGCCATGGATTGTCAATAGCTATCGATAATATTGGAAAACTAAACTTTATCTATTCATTGTTTCTGGTTAGTTTAATGGCCAGTACATTCCGATAACTGTCAAGGAGACACGTTATGAGCAAGAACTTTATTGGGCTGGACACTGAAAAGACCCAGAGCCTGGCGAACGCACTGAACGATCTGCTATCCAATTACCAGATCTTCTACATGAACGTTCGTGGCTATCACTGGAACATCAAAGGCGACAACTTTTTCGAACTGCACGCCAAGTTTGAGGAGCTTTATGACGATCTGTTGCTGAAGATTGATGAAATTGCTGAGCGGGTGCTTACACTCGGGCATCGGCCCGCACACGCCTACAGCACCTACATCGAAAAATCCGAAGTGCCAGAGCGAAAGGATGTGGCCGATGGTAAGGATGCTGTTGAAAACATCGTAGACAGTTTCGCCAAACTGATTGGCAAGCAGCGGGAGTTGCTACACCTGGCTGGCGATGCAGACGATGAGGGCACCGTTGCGTTGATGAGTGACTACATCTCTCAGCAGGAAAAGACGGTATGGATGTACCGCAGCTACCTCGGCCAATAAAGCCCTTGATGCTCTTAATAACTTGAGCAAACGTTGAAAATGGCGACCGCAGGGTCGCCATTTTTTTTGCTGGTACCGCCTCTCCTGAACAGTCCTGACTTAAAAGTGACGCATTTTTGTCACCTCTTCTCCATAGAGTGTCGTGTACAACCACACGTGTAACGACAGAAGAGGCAAACATGACATTCCAGAAGTCACTCCTTACGGCAGCCATCCTCGCATCCACCCTGGGCCTGATGGCCTGCGACGGTGATGATGGCGACGATGGCAGCGCGGGTTCGCCCGGCACCAGCCAGACCCTGATCGAGTTGAATACCCTCGGTACCTATGCAAGCGGTGCTTTTGTGTCAACGCCGGTTTAAAAGT
>NZ_DFMB01000060.1:0-5907 GCF_002375325.1 Marinobacter sp. UBA3604 | reverse complement strand
GGTTTAAATGGGGGCTACTACACCGACGTCGACGACCAGCGAATCAGCGGCGTATTTCCCCTGAAAGGCGTCCCGGTGCTTTTCTCTATGCGCCCTATTGTAAGAAGCGACGGTACGGGCGAACCAAGAGGCTTCCTGCTGTTCGGTCAGTTTCTGGACCAGCATCGAGTTAACACGCTGGCCGAGCAGATACTCATGAGCTTCGAGCTATCGCTTCCGACAGAAACACAGAAAGGCTCCGACAACTCCCATTACCAAATCAAGCCGATTGACGATAGCCGGTTGATGGCTCAAAAGTCTATTTACATTGACGGCGAACCGGCGCTGAACGCAAGTACCGAAGTTACCCGTAGCATCAGCCAGTTGGGAAAGAGCATCACACGGTACGGGATGCTACTGTTCGTCATACTGGGCGTGGCGATTGCGATCACTCTGTTCATCGTGTTCCAGATTACGGTGGTTCGCCCCATCCGCGACCTCAGAACCGACATTGCTAGTATTACGGGCTCCATGGATTACTCCATGCGGGCCCAGATTCGCAATCAGGATGAAATCGGTGCGCTATCGAGAGATTTCAACACAATGCTTGGCCTAATCGAAGCCAATAATCAGGAACTGAAGCAGTTGTCAGAGACTGACCCACTGACTGGTCTCTTCAACCGACTGGCCATGGATAAAAAGCTGCAGCAAGCCTGGCACCTATTAATACGAACCAGTGACCCACTGACCGTAATGCTGGTCGACATTGACTATTTCAAAGCCTACAACGACCACTACGGCCATCAGGCAGGCGATGACTGCCTAAAAAAGGTTGCTCAAATTCTGCAAAATGCCGCCAAACGCGATTCGGACATGGTTGCGCGCTACGGTGGGGAGGAGTTTCTGATTGTATTGCCGGGCACCAGCCGAGCCAGCGCCCAGAATATTGCCGCTGTTCTTCAACAGCACATCGCTGAGGAGAACATTGAACACAGCGCAAGCAGTGTCGACTCGCGGGTCACCGTCAGTATCGGTATCGCAGCTCAGGTACCCTCTCCAGCTGAATCCGTTTCGGAGCTGATTGGCGCTGCAGATCGTGCGCTCTACCAAGCCAAGGAGAACGGCCGGAACCGAATAGAATAAGACCGCACAGAGAATTGTGCGGCCTTATTCGCAGGAAACACCGAACCTGGGTCAATCGCTGGCCGGGCTTTCCTTCATGGCCGCGTTCATGCGGCGACGCAGCACCGGACCCACCACATAAGGCAACACCAGGCTCAGAGCGGCAACCAGCCAGAAGCTCTTGGCCAGGGTGCTTTCCCACAGAATGCTCCAGTCGCCGTCTGACAACACCAGGGCATGCCCCAGGTTCTTCTCCATCTCCGGTCCGAGCAATAGCCCGAGAATAATCGGCACCACCGGAATTTCCAGTTTGCGCAGGAAATAACCCGCCACGCCAAACGCCACCATGAAATACAGGTCGAAGGCGCTGTTGCTGATGGAATAGATGCCCACGAAGGCCACCATGGTCACAATGGGCAGCAGGTACATGGGCGGCACCGACAGCAGGCGCACAAAGAAGCCAACCAACGGGATGTTAAGCACCAGCAGCAGCACATTGCCAATCAGCAGGGCGGCAATGACGCCCCAGACAATATCGGCGTTCTGGGTAAACATCAGCGGGCCCGGCGTGATGTTCAATGAAATCAGCATCGCCAACAGCACCGCGGTGGTACCGCTACCTGGCACGCCCAGGGTCAACATGGGTACGAGCGCGCCTGATGAGGCACCGTTGTTGCCCGCCTCAGGCGCCACCACACCCCGGATATCGCCCTCGCCGAACGTGCCCTTCTTGCCTATCACGCTCTTTTCGAGGGTGTAGCTGATAAAACTGCCCAGGGACGCACCGGCACCCGGCAGCACGCCGGAAATGAATCCAAGCACGCCGCCACGAAGCTGGGTGGGAACCGTGGAGACCAACTCCTTGAAGGTAAGGGTCAGCTTGCCCACGTTCATTTTTTTACGCCCACCACCCATGCGCGACTCGACGAAGAACAACAACTCCGAAATGGCGAAAAGGCCAACAATCGCCAGGATAAAATCAATACCCTCGTAAAGTTCCAGCACACCGAAGGTGTAGCGCTGGGTGCCGGTGGAGATATCGATGCCCACGGTGGAGATCATGATCCCCAGGGTCGCGGCAATCACCGTCTTCATCGGGTTCTTGCCGGTAATACCACCCAGGGTGGCGAAGGCCAGCAGGAACAGCGCGAAATACTCCGCCGGGCCGAAACTCAAGGCAAACCTCGCCAGCACCGGGGCAAGCATGATCAACCCGATGGTGCCGATCAGCCCACCGGCAAAGGACGCAATAGCAGAGATCGCCAGCGCATCGGCCGCCCGCCCCTTTTGGGCCATGGGGTAGCCATCCAGGCAGGTCATCATCGCCGGTTCGTCACCGGGAATGTTGAGCAGGATGGAGGAAATACGGCCGCCATACATCGCGCCGGCGTAAACCGATGTCAGCAGGATCATGGCAGTTTCCGGCGGCAAGCCAAGGGTAAACGCCAACGGGATGAGGATCGCCACACCGTTTGCCGGCCCCAGGCCGGGCAAACAACCAATCAGGGTGCCCACGAAAGCACCGAAGAGCGCAAACATCAGGTTGTACGGTGTCAGGGCAACCGCAAACCCCTCCATCAGAAAACCAAGCGTTTCCATCAGTTCACCTCCAGGATGCCAGCAGGCAAGCTCAACGCCAGGCCATAGTTGAACAGGACGAACACCACCACGGCGCTGATCAGGCCCGTTAAAAAGGCATTCCTGGCGGGCGCGCCCATGCGCCAGCTAAGGGTGCCAACCGCCAGGGTTGTCGAGATGACAAACCCCAGGGGCTCAAGCAGCATCGCGTAGACCACCAGCACAACCAGCGACACCACCAGCTCAACTGCGGACCGGCCCAGCGGCCACTGGGCGTCGGGGTCCGGCTTGACCATCAGGTAGATGCTGCCGGCAACCAGAACCACCGCAAGGATGGTTGGAAAGGTTTCCGGCCCAACGGTTTCGGCGCCGCCAAACGGCTCGGGCCACTGCTGTGCAACCCAGCCGTAAGCCACTGCCAGAACCATCAGGCCCAGGCCAAGAAGCCGATCACCCAGGCCTGTCATTTCAGCAGTCCTATTTCGCGGGACAGGTTCTCGATGTCCTTTACCTGTTGCTCGACAAAGCTGTCGAACTCATCTGCAGGCGGATGGAACGGGATGAGACCATTGGCCTTCATCACCTTTTTCCACTGCTCACTGGCATACAGGGTATCGACGGCCTCGACCCAAAACGCCTTGGACTCACTGGAAGCACCCTTGGGCATGTAAAAACCGCGCCAGTTCGGGCCAACGGCGTCAACGCCCTGCTCTTTTGCGGTCGGAATATCGGAAAATTCACCCGGCAGGCGCTCGTCGGCCAGCACGGCCAGAACACGAAGGTCGCCCGACGACAGGAAACCGGTGACTTCGGAGATATCACCGGTGAAGGCGTCGACCTGACCACCGACCACCTGGGTCATGGCCTCACCACCGTTATTGTAGGAAAGGTACGGAATGGCGGGCAGTCGATCGGCGCCGGCGGCCTTCGCGGTGATCAGCACCTTCAGATGATCCCAGCCACCCCGGGCACTGCCGCCCGCGAACTTGACGGATTTCGGGTTCTGCTTGATGGCATCGAGCAGTTGATTCAGGTTCTCGTACTGTGAGTCCTTGCCTACGGCAATGACGCCGTAATCCGCGCCCAGTGCGCCAATCCAGGTCACCATATCGGCATCCAGCCCGGGGAACTGTTTCTGGGCGAGACGGGTAGTGGTTGCCGTTGATGCGGCGACGATCAGCTTGTCATCTTCCGCTCGTTTGCTGACCGTGTGAGCATAGGCAACGCCGCCGCCGGCACCGGCCATATTGATGGTCTGTACGGTGCCATCAACCAGGCCAAGGTCCCTCATCACATTACCGGCGCTGCGACAGGTAAAGTCCCAGCCGCCACCCGGGTCTGACGGGGCGATGCATTCCACTTTTCCGGAGGGTTGCCATGCGAGGGCCGAAAAACTGAGTGTGGCTATAGCCACCAATAAAAAACATCGTTTAGCAAGCATCTTATAACCTCTGATTTGTTGTTGTGTCCCTCGACGACGATCGCGTTCCGAGATGGCATTTTACGTTGCCACTAATAGCGATAACGGAGGACTCGATTGGCAGTGTAAGTAAATAAATAGCTTTCCCGAAGTTTGTGGGCGTAAAGCTTTTTTACACCTTAAAACACGTTCTGATCATATTGTTCACATAAAACGATTTCTGCCTGGGAATACTTCCCTGATCGTGGTTTTTATGACCAAAAAGCCCTAAATAGAAAAAAAGAACCTTATCTTTTAAAGATTAATTGAATATGACGTCATGGGTTAGTCTGACAGCGTTGTCGCGACAGCAACTGATACTCCGAATAATTACAAAAGAGGCTTTACGACTATGAAAAAAACCATAACCGGAGCTGCATTCATTCTTTTCGCAGCATTAACCAGCACTACTGTACTTGCCGCTCCTGATGAGCAAAAACTAGAAAAACAAATGTATGACCTTAAACAAGAACTCGACGACCTGAAAAAATCAAAAATTTTTGATCTCGAGTTTGGCGGGCGAATCCAGGCAGATTTCAACTACTTTCAAGGCGCTTACAATGCCGGCAGGGCTGGCGATCCAGGCAGTGATTTTTTCCCTCGCCGCATTCGTACTTATGTAGAGAGTGTGCATGGTGACTGGGACCACAAATTATTACTCGACTTCGCGGACGGTGGTGGCGAGATTGTTCTGGCGCGAGTACGCTACAAAGGTTTTGGCAATGGTCTGAAAGTACAGGCTGGTAAGCTTTGGGAAGAAATTTCACTAAACGGACGAACCAGTAGCAAACATATTGCCACTATATCACGTAGCTCGTTGGCAAATACCATGGCGCCATATTTCTCATGGGGCGCATCAGCCAACCAATACTTCGAAGACTCAGGCATTCGTTATGCAGTTGGAGTTTACAGAAACGAAGCTTTCGGTGCCGTTGGCCAGAATGTTGATGCCAATGGCGTTGACAATGGCGTTTTGGCGCTCGCATTAACAGGCCGCCTCACTTGGCAAAAAGATTTGCAAGACGGCGTTCTGCACCTCGGTGGCTGGTATTCAAACCGTGATATGGGAGGCCGGGATTTAGGAGCACGCTTCGCACGTGGAGAAGTACGCAACACCAATACCCGTTTGGTGGACTATGTCGCAGGGGGAAGCCCGGTAGCGCTGAACAGCCTGCAACAGGCCGGCTTAGAGGCTGCATATCAGCTAAGAGGGCTGACCGTAGAGGCAGAGTATGCAGCCCGTGAATTAAACGCCGTAGACCCAGCCTCACCGCTGGATGGTGAAGTTTACGATGGCTACACCGTTACCGCCAGTTATTTCCCGGCAGGACTTCAGCGGCAGTACTCTAAAGGCTCTGCAGTGTTCAAACAACCCAAGGGCGTTAGAGATGCATGGGAACTGGTTGCTCGTTTAAGTAATATGGATGCGACATCTGATACGCAGGGGACAGAAACAACAAGCTATACCCTGGGCACCAACTACTATTACTCGTCAAAGGTGAAATTTATGGCAAATGCCATTTATTCAGAGGTGAGTGGCCCGGGTGCAGCGTCCTTGGTAGGCAATGAAGACAACGGTCTGGGTTTTACAGGACGTATCCAATACTTGTTCTAAGGAAGCCATCAGTAGCTACCATCGGCCTGCGACAAAACGGGCACCCTTAGTTGCATGAGGTTCACAGCAGCCTGTCGGACTCAAGTGGTTGTTTCCGGCAATATAGAAGTTGAGTGGAATTCCCCGGACTTTGGAGCTATCGTCAAATCTGGTG
>NZ_DFMB01000056.1:0-31765 GCF_002375325.1 Marinobacter sp. UBA3604 | reverse complement strand
CCGGGGTTCGTCAGCAATCTGAACCGGCCTGATGGGCCGGTTTCTTCATTCTCAAGTTCCGAAGAAGCGTTACGCGCTCTTCAGGGCCTTGATGCGGGCGCTCAGACGGCTCTTCTGGCGAGCAATCTTGTTCTTGGCGAACACGCCCTTGTTAACCATGCTGTCCATAATCGGCTGAGCCTTCTGGAAAGCCGCTTGTGCTTCCTCTGGCTTGCCGGCCTCAATGCTGGCCTGGACCTTCTTGATGTAAGTGCGCGCCATGGAACGCAGGCTGGCATTGTGCTTGCGGTTCTTCTCGTTCTGACGTGCGCGCTTCTTGGCTTGCGGGGTATTTGCCACCGTATAACTCCTGAGATCTGTGAAATCCGAAATTCGTGTGAAACGATTCGTAAAAATCGCGGGCGCGCCAAAACCAGCGCGTCGAAATAAATGACGCGGAACTATGCCGCCAACGCCCTAAAATGTCAAGGCTCAACGCTATTTCATCCCGGTATCTCCGGCCCCTGTGGTAAACTCGCCGCTCATCGCCTGAGAGTCCCGTGAAGGCCCTAGGGAATTACCGAAATATGGCCTGCTACATCCCGGGTGCATCCAGTAAATACTGAACCATTGTCCAGGCCAAGAATGTCGTCCGAACCTGAGCAGACAGAAGCACCAAAGGCTTTACCCAAACCGCCAGGGCTGTTGAGGTCATCTGGAGTCGTTGGCTCAATGACGATGCTGTCGCGAGTTCTCGGTTTGGTCCGGGATATGGTGATTGCGCGTTATTTTGGTGCCGGGGCCGGCGCCGACGCGTTCTTTGTCGCTTTCAAAATCCCCAACTTTCTCCGCCGCCTATTTGCCGAAGGTGCGTTCGCTCAGGCCTTCGTACCGGTGCTTTCCTCGTATCGGCAGCAGGAATCGGTCACCGAAGTCCGGCGTTTGGTCAACGCGGTTGCAGGCGTCCTTGGGTTGGTGCTGTTGGGCGTGACGGCAGTCGCCATGCTGGGGGCGCCGCTGCTGACTGCGGTATTCGCACCGGGTTTTCTGGATGACGACCTCAAGTTCGGCCTGGCCAGCGATATGCTGCGTATTACCTTCCCGTATTTGTTACTGGTCTCCTTGACGGCGTTTGCAGGCAGTATTCTCAATAGCTACGACCGCTTTGCCGTTCCCGCGTTTACGCCAGTGTTGCTCAATCTGGCGATGATCAGCGCGGCCATATTTCTCTCGCCCCTGATGGAAACGCCTGTCATCGCTTTGGCTTGGGGGGTGTTTATCGCCGGGGCGTTGCAATTGTTCTTCCAGTTGCCCTTTCTGATGCAGTTGGGGTTGATGCCGCGGCCAAGAGTGGATTACAGGCACGAAGGGGTCCGTCGAATCATGAAGTTGATGGTGCCTGCGTTGTTCGGGGTCTCCGTCAGCCAGATCAACCTGCTTCTGGACACGGTTCTCGCGTCGTTTCTGCAGACCGGCAGTGTGTCTTGGCTCTACTACTCGGATCGCCTGTCGGAGTTACCCCTGGGCGTATTCGGTATCGCCATTGCCACGGTGATTCTTCCCAGTCTGTCCCGCAAACACGCAGCGGAATCGGCGGACCAGTTCGCCGCAACTCTGGATTGGGCTGTGCGGGCGGTACTGCTTATAGGTTTGCCTGCCGCGTTGGCGCTGGCCCTGCTGGCTGAACCATTGATTGCCACGCTGTTCCACTACGGAGAAGTTACCGATCGCGACGTCACCATGGCGGCCCAAAGCCTGCGCGCATACTCCGCCGGGCTGCTGGCCTTCATGTTGATCAAGGTGCTGGCGCCGGGGTATTTCGCGCGGCAAGACACCAAGACGCCGGTCAAAATCGGCATTATCGCAATGGTGGCCAACATGGTTTTTAACCTGGCGCTGATTTTCCCACTGGCACATGCGGGGCTGGCGCTGGCAACTTCGCTCTCTGCGTGGTTGAACACGGCGCTCTTGTGGCGCGGCCTTATCCGTGAGGGCGCTTGGAAATGGCAGCCGGGGTGGACCCGCTTCCTGGTTCAGATCGGACTTGCCAATGCGGCTCTGGCTGCGGTCATCCTCTGGCTACAACCGCCGGTTGGCCAGTGGCTGACGGCCAGTGGGCTCCAGCGGGCCACGGATATGGGTATTCTCGTAGTCTCGGGCGTTGCGGTGTACTTTATTGTGTTGGCAATGACCGGGGTTCGGGTAAGACATTTTCGCCACAGGTAGGTTATAATCGCGCGTTTTCTCACCAGTGAAACCATACACCACTGGCAAACAAGGGTTCGCTTTACATGCGTCTGATCCGGGGCCTGACTAACCTGAAAAGCCTTTCGCAGCAGGACGAAGCGCCGCTCGCGAACGGGTGCGTCGCCACCATCGGGAATTTTGACGGGGTGCACCTTGGGCACCAGACCATCATCGACCAGGTTCATGAAAAAGCACTGGAGCTCGGCGTGCCTTCCGTGGTGATGGTATTTGAGCCCCAACCCCGTGAGTTCTTTCAGGGCTCTGAAGCTCCACCACGGTTGATGCCGTTCCGGCAGAAATTCGAATCGCTGCTGGCGTCTGGCATCGATTTCGTACTGTGCCTGCGTTTTAACGAGCGGTTCCGGAGCTACTCCGGTATGGGCTTTATTGAAGACGTTTTGATGGATGGCCTGGGTGTTCGCCATCTTGTGGTAGGGGACGACTTTCGTTTCGGTTGCGACAGGGCCGGCGATTTTTCGCTGCTGCGGGAAGTGGGTGAGCAACGCGGCTTCACGGTGGAGAACACCCGTACAGTGACGGTGCATGGCGAGCGTGTCAGCAGCACCCGAATTCGAGGTGTGCTTTCGGAGAACCGGATCAACGACGCCGAGGATTTATTGGGGCACCCTTATCGCATTCGAGGGCGAATCGTTTATGGCCGCCAGTTGGGGCGGCAGATTGGCGCACCAACGGCGAACATTCTGTTGCCTCATATGCCTGCGCTGAAAGGGGTCTACGTGGTAAGCGCGACCCTCGAGAATGGCCGTGTTCTGGACGGTGTAGCCAACATCGGTCTGCGCCCAACAGTAGACGGTAAGCAGCCGTCCCTGGAAGTGCACCTGTTTGACTTTGCTGGCACACTTTACGGCCAGCGTCTTGATGTGGTTTTCCGCCATGCCCTGCGGGACGAAGTGAAATTCGACTCGGTGGAGGACCTCAAGGAGCAGATTGCCCGTGACTTTGACGATGCGCGGGCGTGGATTGCAGGCCATGGCTCCTTAGCCACCGGACATTGACCGACATTTAACAACCTGAGCTACGCACCTTTACCATGAGCGACTACAAGCACACCCTGAATCTGCCTGAAACTGCCTTTCCCATGCGCGGTAACCTGGCCAAGCGCGAGCCGGACATGCTCCAGCGCTGGCAGGATCTGGACGTATACGGCAATCTGCGCAAGCAGCGCGAGGGACGGGAAAAGTTCATCCTCCATGATGGCCCTCCCTACGCCAATGGCAGCATTCATATCGGTCATGCGGTCAATAAAATCCTCAAGGATATGATCGTCAAATCCCGCAGCTTCATGGGTTTCGACGCGCCTTATGTGCCGGGATGGGACTGCCATGGCTTACCGATTGAACACAAGGTGGAGCAGGAGATTGGCAAGGCGGGTGTGAAGGTGGATTACAAGACCTTCCGTCAGGCGTGTCGTGATTACGCGACCAAGCAGATTGCTGGCCAGAAGGCTGATTTCATTCGTCTTGGAGTGATGGGTGAATGGGAAAAGCCTTACCTGACCATGGATCCGAAGGTCGAGGCGGGCATCGTGCGTGCGTTGGGCAAAATAGTTGCCAAAGGCCACCTCGTGCGCGGGTTCAAACCGGTGTATTGGAGCGTGGTCGGTCAGTCTGCGCTGGCGGAAGCCGAAGTTGAATACCAGGACAAGACGTCGGTGCAGATCGATGTGCGATTCACGGTCGTCGATCAGGCGCGGGTGCTCGACCTGTTTGGCACCGACAAAGGTGCGGGTGATGTGTCGGTTGTTATCTGGACCACCACGCCCTGGACCATTCCGGCAAACCAGGCGGTTTCGCTGCACGCCGAGCTGGAATACGCTCTGGTACAGACCGATACCGGACACGGACCGGAGCGGATGATCCTCGCAGCGGACATGGTGGATGGCATCATGTCGCGTTGGGGTGTTGAGAACTATGAGGTGCTGGCGACTGTACCGGGCGCCACGCTGGAAAAGCTGGATCTGCATCATCCGGTGTATGACAAGCAGGTGCCACTGATTCTGGGCGACCACGTGTCAACCGATGCTGGTACCGGCGCCGTCCATACGGCCCCGGATCACGGGATGGAAGACTTTGAAGTGGGCAAGGCCTACGGCATTGATACCATCAGCCTGGTCAAGGCCGATGGAACCTATGCCCAGGCCGCCGGTGAGTTTGCCGGGGTGCATGTGTACAAGGCGGACGACCCCGTGTGTTCCGCTTTGGAGCGTGAGGGCAAGCTGGTTCGGGCAGAGAAGTTCAGCCATAGCTACCCCCACTGCTGGCGTACCAAGACACCGCTTATCTACCGCGCTACCCCCCAGTGGTTTATCAGCATGGACAAGGAAAGCCTCCGTGACGACGCACTGGAAGCCATCAAGGGCGTGCGCTGGGTGCCTGCCTGGGGCCAGAACCGCATCGAGGCCATGTTCAGGCAGTCCCCGGACTGGTGTATCTCACGACAGCGCACATGGGGTGTGCCGATCACACTGTTTATCCACAAAGAAACACAGGAACTGCATCCGGATACCCAGAATCTGATTGAGGCGGCAGCGAAGGAAATCGAAAAGGGCGGTATTGACGCCTGGTACGACATGGATACCACCGAGCTGCTGGGCGGTGATGCCGACCAGTATGAAAAGGTGATGGATACCCTGGACGTCTGGTTTGATTCCGGAGTAACCCACGAATCCGTGCTGCGTCCTCGCACCGAACTGGGTCAGTTTCCGGCGGATATGTACCTGGAAGGCTCTGACCAGCATCGTGGCTGGTTCCAGTCGTCCCTGAAAACCTCCATCGCGATGAACGGCGTGGCACCGTATAAGCAGGTGCTGACCCATGGCTTCACCGTCGATGGTAAGGGCCGCAAGATGTCCAAGTCCCTGGGCAACGTAATTGCGCCCCAGGAAGTGATGAACGAGCTGGGTGCCGATATCCTGCGTCTCTGGGTGTCCGCCACCGACTACAGCGGTGAAATGACGGTCTCCAAGGACATTCTCAAGCAGACCGCGGACGGTTACCGTCGTATCCGGAATACCGCCCGCTTCCTGCTCAGCAACCTCACCGGTTTCGATCCTGAGCAGCACGCCGTAGCACCGGAGGATATGATAGCCCTGGACCGCTGGATGGTCGACAAGGCCCTGCAGCTGCAGAAGGAACTGCATGAGGATTACCAGAATTACGCGTTCCTGCGTATCTACCAGAAGGTGTACAACTTCTGCGAGGCCACGCTGGGCGGGTTCTATCTGGATATTATCAAGGATCGGCAATACACCACCCAGGCTGACAGCCGCGAGCGTCGCTCCTGCCAGACAGCCCTGTTCCATGTGGCCGAAGCCTTGGTGCGTTGGATTGCGCCGATTTTGAGCTTCACTGCTGATGAGATCTGGCAGCACCTGCCTGGTAAGCGTGGCGATACTGTGTTCTACGAAACCTGGTATGAAGGCCTGACGGCGCTGCCAGACAACGCCGAACTGGGCCGTGACTACTGGAGCCGCATTTTCAGCGTTAAAGAAGCGGTAAATAAGTGCCTGGAGGAGGTTCGTGGCCGGGGAGAGATAAAGGGTTCCCTGAGTGCGGAAGTAACGCTTTATTGCGAAGGCGACCTTGCCAAGGATCTGCAGTACCTTGGTGAAGAGTTGCGCTTTGTGCTGATTACCTCTGAAGCCACCGTAGCACCGATCTCTGATGCCAATGGGGCGGAATCGACATCCCACGAGGGGTTACTGGTGAAAGTAAACCCGGCCGGACACGCCAAGTGTGAGCGCTGCTGGCATCATCGGGCCGATGTCGGTCAGAGCGAACAGTACAGCGATCTGTGTGGTCGTTGTGTGACCAACGTAGAAGGGCAGGGCGAGTCCCGCTCGTTTGCCTGATGGAAGCCGCCTTGTGGAAAGCGTAATGAACAATACGGAAGAAACCGGCTCCAAGCTCCGCTGGCTTTGGCTGGCGGTGCTCGTTATCGTGCTGGACCTTGGGAGCAAGGCCCTGGCGACGGCCATGCTGACCTATGGCAATCCGGTACCGGTAATGCCATTGTTCAATCTGACCTTGCTGCACAACACCGGCGCGGCGTTTAGCTTTCTGGCCGGCGCCGCCGGCTGGCAACGCTGGTTTTTTGTGTCCCTGGCGCTGGTGGTCAGCGTGGTGCTGGTTGTATGGCTGAAATCCCTGCGGCGTCATGAAACCTGGTCGGCGATTGCCATCGTATTAATCCTCGGTGGGGCGCTGGGTAACGTTTACGACCGTGTTGTTCATGGCTACGTGGTCGACTTCCTGCATTTTTACTGGAACGACTACCATTTCCCTGCCTTTAACATCGCCGATACGGCCATCACCATTGGTGCCGGCATGATGATTCTGGATATTTTCCGCAAGCCCCGGGAACCGGATGCGGACAACAGGAGCGACAATCGCTGATGAAAGAACTTCCCGTAGATCAGGGCACACGCGTTACGCTTCATTTTGCGTTGAAGTTCAGTGACGGTGAGGTCATTGATTCCACTTTCGAGAAAGAGCCGGCAACGCTGGAAATTGGTGACGAGAACCTGCCAGAAAATTTTGAAGCCTACCTGATGGGTATGACGGCGGGCGACCGAAATAGCTTCGAAGTACCTCCTGAAAAGGCCTTTGGGCAGCATAATCCGAGTAACGTGCAAACGTTCAAGCGGAGTGAGTTCAGCGCGGACATGGTGCTTGAAAAGGGGGTTATGATCTCGTTCGCGGACGCGCGTCAGAGTGAGTTGCCGGGCGTCGTTAGCCGTGTGGAAGGGGATCAGGTTGAGGTAGACTTTAATCACCCTCTGGCGGGGCGTACACTGACATTCGAAGTGGAAATTATTGATGTGGAGCCTGTTGGCCGGGCCCATTAACCGCATTTCGGTCTTCCCACAGGCTTCCGCAAACTTGTTTGATATCTCAGGGCAATTCTATGCAAATCCGACTCGCTAATCCTCGTGGCTTCTGTGCCGGTGTTGACCGCGCTATCGAAATAGTGAACCGTGCCCTGGATGTTTTTGGTGCGCCCATCTACGTGCGCCATGAAGTGGTGCATAACAAGTTCGTGGTGGACAACCTGCGCAATCGCGGCGCCATCTTTGTGGACGAGCTGGAAGAGGTGCCGGACGATAAACTGGTGATCTTCAGCGCCCACGGTGTGTCCCAGGCGGTGCAAAATGAAGCCGCGCGCCGGGGGTTGAAGGTGTTCGACGCAACCTGTCCGCTGGTGACCAAGGTTCACCTCGAAGTGATGAAGTACAGCCGCGATGGGCGCGAATGTATCCTCATTGGCCATCATGGCCACCCGGAAGTGGAAGGGACCATGGGACAGTACGACCATGGTAATGGCGGTGATATCTATCTGGTTGAAGACGAGAAAGACGTTGCTGAGTTGTCGGTAAAAGATCCGTCCAAGCTGTCCTATGTTACTCAAACCACGCTTTCCATGGACGATACTGCCCGAGTTATCGACGCTTTACGAGAAAAGTTTC
Organism: Marinobacter sp. UBA3604; assembly: GCF_002375325.1. NCBI lineage: Bacteria > Pseudomonadati > Pseudomonadota > Gammaproteobacteria > Pseudomonadales > Marinobacteraceae > Marinobacter > Marinobacter sp. UBA3604. Next base: position 24,054 of record NZ_DFMB01000056.1, on the reverse strand, counting down.
CAGAAATCCAGGGCCCTCGCAAGAACGATATCTGCTACGCCACGCAGAACCGTCAGGATGCTGTGAAGCAGTTGGCCGGTGACTGTGACCTGATGCTGGTAGTGGGGTCGCCGAACAGCTCCAACTCCAATCGTTTGCGGGAGTTGGCGGAGCGCATGGGAACGCCTGCGTATCTGATAGACGAAGCGTCACAGATTGACCCGCAATGGTTGGAAGAAAAGACTTCGATCGGCGTAACGGCTGGCGCATCGGCACCGGAGGTGTTAGTGAATGATGTTATCGCCAGGTTAAGGGATCTCGGCGGTAATGTGCCCGAGGAAGTCTCGGGGCGTGAGGAAAGTATTGTTTTCTCGATGCCTAAAGAATTGCGAATCGATGCCATCGAAGTCTGATTGTGATGGCATCGTTCGTGTCGTATTCGTTTACCAGCACCCTGCTGCCTGGTCTGCGCCGCGATTGCCCTGCTCATCCAGCGTAAGAGTTCCACAATCATCGTTTGTCTGAGGTCCGGTTGGAACTGCCTGTAAGGTAAACGCATTCCGGGCTACGTTCCCCACAAAGCTGATATCGTAGAACGCGTCTCCGTTCTGCGGCGACTGATCGAATGGCAAAATAGGATTATTACCCCCATCGCGATAATCAAAACCGTTGGAGTATCGACGCTCCATCCATTGGGTGAGTTCTAGCAGGTCCGCCTGCGCAGTTGTTCGTCGGGTTTGCTCCATCTGGCTCTGATAAAGAGGAAGTGCTATTGCTGCGATGATGGCAATGATCGCGACCGCAATCATCATCTCGATCAACGTAAAACCTGAGTTCGAGTGAGTCTTCAAAATCGTTATCCCTCTTAGTTTACTAGTGGTCGCTATTCCCGCCTGGTCAGTTCAGGACTTCTACTTTTTGTACCAGACGAGCACCAGTTTGTTGATCTGTGACGCCTCCGAGCTCCAGTTTGAGACGATCACCCTCTACGAGCCTCTGGACGACTTGTTCCCGGGACCATGAGGCACCGTTGAAGGTAATGACACGTTCCAGCACGAACGAATTATCATCAACAATCAGTATGAAAGAGTCGGGATGGACAGAATTCACCGTTCCCTCAAAAGACACGGTTCTGAGGGATATAGGATTGCCGTCGACAACCGCATCATCCGCTTGAGCGGATGATGCCAGAAATCCACTTGAAATAGCTGTAAGAGCGAATACGGCGATGACAAGAGCTCTGTGTAATTGAAACGGTAGTAAGCGAGTAATCATAGTATTTTCCTGCTACTCAAATAAAAAATAGAAACACTACTCTAGGGGGGGAGGCAGCTTCTTAACGAAGCTGCTCCCAAGTCTGTCGTCCAATGCTTGAGTCCAGAGATCGGGCGCAGAGTCCGTCTTCGCAGGGGTCACCCGGTGAGAGCTTGTCTGGATCCAGACCAGGTATCACCACTTCCGCATCGCCATCTCCGGTTGCAATTGTGCGGTTTTCTCCTCCGTAACCGACCTGAATACCGCTTGGGGCATAGCCGCCCACGATATCACCCGTGTTGAAAGTGCTATCGCTGTTCAGGTCGAAGACGGGAGTCTCGGATGGAACGCCGGTTGTTAACTTCAGATCCATAATAAATCCGGTACGTCCACTTCCACAGGGGTCATCGTCAGGGATGACGGTTGTGAATCGAACCCGGTCCGGGTTAACCCCAAACGGGAAGGTAGCACGGCTGATAACGCGCTCCCCCTGCTTGTTCGAGTTATAGACAAGGTCCAGATACCATCCGTCCTGATCTGTTAACTGGTTGCTGGAGGTCTCTCGTACTGTATAGCTGTTAGTGCCGTTACCAGATTCTCTGTTGACAACAACATCCTCCTGCTTAGTGATCGTCTGTTGCACCAGGTCAGTTCGCTCCAGCCCAGATGCATTCAGATTGTCTTTTATGGCGTAAAGCGTCTGGACGTCGTAGTCGCCCTCATCACCATTTCGCAGGAAGCTACCAGTACCAAATGCTACTACGAGTTCGTCATTATTGTTGGGGTTGAGTGCTACCCGGGGCGCAACCGTAATCGGCTGACTGAAGCCCGCAGGACTCTCAGCGGTGAACACTTTGGTAGCGTTCCAGCCGTTAATGTTCCCCGTCAGGTCGAATCGCCAAAGGTTACCTAACAGATCGCCCCCATAGGCATAGCGGGTAATCGCATCCGTTTCCGGAAAACTGGTGATCGTTGCAGAGGCGAGGCCATTAGCATTTGCAGCATTACCGACACCGGTTTGTAGTTCTTTAATGAGATTGCCGGTTTCCATATCAACAACAAACAGGCTGGACTGATCGCTGGCGCCATTGTAGCCGTTGCCAAAAATGGCGACCCAGGTCCCGTTGGTGAGCCGGGATATCTGCGGATCAGTGACGCCGTACCCGAGGTTGGCGTGTTGGAATTCCCAAAGTACGTCGTCTGCTGGTGAAAACGATCCCGGTTCTGTAATGTCAAGAGCAAATACGGTTCTTCCACCTTTACCCATGGTTCCGAGAAGAATCGTGCGCCACTCTTTGTCACCGTCTCCGTCTTTATCAATGTAGGCATCCTGCACTCGGGGAGTGCCATCCATGAAATATCGATGAGTGTAATTGGGCTGCATCAACTCTGAGATGCGGGCGTAGGTGTTTGAGCCCGAGGGGAGCAGCAACTCTGATGGGATATACCCAAAGAGCTCTTTACCGGTTTCGCCATCAAAGGCATGTAGTATACCGTCGTTGGCAGGTACATAAAGAGCATCGATCCGAGTCTGATACGAAGAGTCTGAGCGGAACGCCCCATAGTCGGAACCTTCGTCACCGCCAAGGCGCGCAAAGCCGTAGTTGGTCTTGCCAACAAACTGCGGGTTGGCGTTGATAACGTCACCCAGGGGCCTGACAACTGTGTTGCCCCCAGCGTCCTGTCCTTCACGATTTCTCAACGTTGCGTGCGCGTCTTTGTCGCCATGAAGCCAGGCAAGCCGGTTACGGCCGAGGTCATCCTGCGTGGCATTGAGCGTGGGGTCGGCGTTCAGCGCATCACGTTGGGCGGCTGAAAGGTTGGACAGTGAACCCGCTGATGAAAACTCCAGTTCAACACCGCTGCTTCCGTTATGGGTAATCAGTTTTCGGTCTGTCGGAAGCGTTTGTCGCAGAATTTCTTCGGCGTCCCAGAGCTCTTTGCCTTGGTCGAAGCTAAACCCTGACAAAGTGCCGGACCAGTCTTCACTGCGGAAGCCAGCAAAGAATCCCAAGGAGTCGGCCCGTAACACTGCGGAACTGACAGCAGCCGAAGAAGCAGATGTCTGGGACCGGGCGATTACGTCGCCAAGGAAGCTCTTGATCTCGTCGGCGAATTCTTTCGGGTTCTGTGCGCTGGCATAACCTCCTCGACCATTGATCGCCGCATGGAGAAGGTCATCAATGTTGGCAGGGCTTCGGTTTGAACCAGGTTCGGGCCAATTGATGGTGATGTTATTGTCTGGGTCAAGTGCAGCAAGTGCGTCGGCTTCTTTAATGGCACCGGTTACCCCCAAGCCAATCGTGAAGGTTGTCATGTGCTGCCAGAAAGCCGGGTCAGTTGATGTGACTGGGACTTTGTTACCGAGGTCTGTTCGCAGGTCGTTTTTCCAATATTCCATGGCTACATCGGCCAGAGTGTTGGAGTGTCCATCGGTAAAGGGCGACACGGCCGTATAGTTGAAATCGGAGCCATCGGGATCTGGGTTGGTGTAGGACGGTCCCGGCGTATTGTCGACATTTCCGACAGAGGGGCTGCTTCCGTTCCAGATACCATCGGTCATGATAAGGGAGAAACTTTGGCGGCATTCAATATGTGCGGTACTGTCATTGGTGCCAGGAATTTCTCCCCATGGGCCCCGATTGTCAGTACGGGAATAGTACTTGCCGACATCTTTAAGGGCCGTTCTCAACGGCGTGCCGCCATTAACGTTTTTGTTGTGCAGCCAGGTCAGAAATTGCTCACGGCGAGCTTCGGTGTATGGTCGAACGCCACTGACCAGGGTGTCGGTGTTGTTTTCGCCGTCGATGGTATTGTTGTTGACGTTAATGGCGCCATAGCCAACCCGAATATTGTCTGGAAGGTCAAAGAAGGCTTCCGTAATGCCGGATTTGGCCGCCAAGGTCCGCGTGCTGTAATAGGAAAACCAGTTTGCATAATTTTGTTTGATGTCGGCGGAGGCACTGTTCAACAAAACGGGGGTATAACAGTCGTCTTGTCGGGGATTGCTATCGCAGCTCGTGGACGAGTTGAACTGCATGTAAAAGCCTTCCTCAATGCTACCGATGCTGTCGAAGCGAATATATTCACTCAGATCATCTGCACCATCGGACTGATCAAATCCGTTTACCCAGGCATTGGTGTAACTCGAATTCGGATAACGAGAGCTACCATCCGGTTTGAAGGGTGGCTGGTAGGTTATCGTCGGGTCGTAATAGACTTTGTTTACCCGACTGGAGTAGTAGTATCGATTGCCACTATTACCACTAAGATTGTCTGGCATGTAACGCCACGCCATGGATCCGGAATCGTCATAGACAAACACCAGGTTTGAATCGACAGATTCCTTCAGGAACAGTGGTACCTGAGCCAAGTTGACCTGTGCCATGGCGGATTGCATGGTGCAGATTGAGAACACAAGGCTGGCGCTGAAAATGCCCAGCTTTGAGTAACTTGAGCGCTTGTGCGATGCTGTCTTGAACGTTTTCATGGCAAACTCTCCAGTTGGAGTCAGCAATTCATTGTGATGTTTGTCTGGCGACGGTTTTTAACACACGCCGTCATTTACTCTGGTGGTAACAAAACCGTAGATTGGAGTACTGTGACTGCTTCATCGCTTCCCCCTTGGGCTCGAGACGTTGCCAGGTAGCGCTCGAAGCAGGGCTGTCCGGGTTCGATCGGGCAAACATCCGCAAGACGCGCGAGATGGTAGGCAGGTTGTGCGCTTACATCCGGGCCGGCGACCCCTGTGCCGGACCGGGCAGGGTTGTTGCCATCCCACTCCCACGGACTGTCGAGCATTGCCTCGCTAAAGGCTGTCACACGGGTACCTGGGGTATTCAGGATATCGTTTTCACTTTGTCGTAATGCAGCTTCTGAAGCCTGAAACGAAATTGCGCTGTCGTGAGCGTTGCTCGCCATTCGCTCCTGCATTACGGATCCCTGCATACCCCCGATGGCTAGCAGGGAGATCAGCAGCAGCATGACAAGCGCGACAATCAACGTCGCCCCGCGCTGGCGCATATTGAGGGGGCTAACGCTATCCATGGACTGTCTCACTCGATTCCGGGTCGCTTTCATTACATTCTCCCCCTGAGTGCGGTGGTGCTGACGGAGATGAGTCGTACACGTCGGTCTCCGTTGTTTGCCTGGGAGACTTCACTGCCAAGCATGTCAAAATTGCGATTGTTCTCTTCTTCCAGAACTTCGTCCTGGCTGCGGGTCATGACCGAGAATCGAACGCTCACGATGGTGTTCCAGTCGACCACCTCGTCGGCGGGGACATAATCATCTGCAGCGCTGGTTCCACCGGTATCTTCGCCATAGAGGATTTGCAGTGTTTCAACGCCGGAGACCAGTTCTTGGGGGGGCTGGAGAGGTGTCATCATGCGCCTGAACAGGGCGGGTTCGCCGTTGGTGCCCTGGCCAATGTAATAAGCCATTGACGTAAACTGGTAGACTCTGGTCTGAGGGTCGTAATTCAGGTTGAAGTTATTGCCGTTGTTCCCCGGGTTGACATTGCCACCGGCCATAGTAACGGAGCTGGAATTAGCGTTGTTGCTCTTCTGGAACATTTCGCCTTCGGAGCAGTCGCCACGGGTTGCTAGAACAACTGATTCGGCCTCCACTCCAGAATTGTCTGCCAAGTTAATGCTGTTACCATTCTGGGGGTTAGCAGAGTTTACGGGCACACCAAGAGAGGTCAGGGCGTTGACAATAATGACATCAGAGTTGGTGATCACTGAGCCGGCAAGGTCAGCAGGCAGGTTTGCACCTGCGGTACCCGAAGCCCAATTACCGGCGCCGGGCGTTGCCATGGCGTTTGCCAGCGTGACGCTATCGCCTGGGCCGGTTCCCGTATACTCCCATCCCTGGAGTGCCTGGTCCAGTGGCACTACTAGGCCGCCATTTAGGCGGTTGTCGACAACCTGGTCAAGCGGCCTGCCCATTTCCGCGAGGCATCCGAAACTGCCCGCTGAACGGAAATCCGGTGTCAGGACGGCGGAAACAAATCGGGTGCTTTCCTGCGCGTGGGCAAGGCCCTGCGTCTGACGATAGGTTTCATTACCGCTCAGATAAATTTGGATTACTCCAAGGGTAAGAATGAGGCCGAGAGCTGTTGCAATCAGCAGCTCAACCAGCGACAGGCCTGATTGGCTGGCCCCAGGACGAGTATCGGGGGCAGAGGGAGCGCGGAACTTTGACATGATCAAATCTGAGTCCTCACTACTACAGGGTTCATGGCCTGGTCGTTCTGGTTCCAGTCTATGGTGACTGTAACCACGTTGGTTAAGGGATCGACTGCAACGGTACGCTCAGCTTCTGGAAGAAGGCAGGCGAGGCTGTTTTCCCAGGCGGCAATGTCGTTGGCTGCAACGGTTGCATTTGCCGGTACGAAAGACGTGGCGCAATCACCACCATCAGCGCCCTGCGCGTCGTCCTGAGCCAGGGCATAGTCACCGGGGTTGTCGGAATTCGCACGAATTCGGTCCAGCAGGTCTTCCGCGAGCAGGACCGCTTGGCTCCGGCTCTGGGACTGAGAGTTCATTTGCAGGGAAACGACCTGTGTTGAAGCAACGCCCAGTATGCCGATGGCAAGGACCAAGACTGTAATGAGTATCTCAATCATGCCAAGACCGGACTGGTGTCTCGGGGAAGCCAGGCCGGAGCGGTGCTTAGAGGTCTGAGTCATAGTTGGAGTCACGGGCATACTTCTCCGTCATCTACTTCGGTTCGTCCAACCGGGCTTACCCGGATCCTTCGGAAGGATATGTCACCACTGGTACAGCCGACCGGAGCGACGGTAAAGGTTTGAGCAGTTTGTGGAACAAGAAACCCGCGCCGATCAAACACCAGATCGCCTACGCTTTCAGTAAAGGTAAGATTACCAGGTGACTCGAACCCGCGAATCTGGTCATTGGTGCAGTCCCCGGCGTCATCGCCTTCGTGCACACACCAACCGCCCCCCAGTCCACCATCGGTACTGAACGTGACGTTTGTGCCGCGTTTGATGGCTTCTGTTCTTGCAAGTTTAATGGATGACACCAGCAAGTTCGTGCCGGTTACCAGCCGATTGCTTTCTATCAGCCTGCCAAAGCCGGGGAGCGCAACAGTCGCAATGATCGCGAGAATGACCATCGTGATGAGTAGTTCTATGAGCGTGAAACCTGCGGTTCTCTTCAACATGCCAAATTCCGTTGGTAAGCCTCAGGTTAGTAAACCAAAGGCGCCATAGATATGCATCGCCTATTCGATGAACGGTCGAACATCCGGTATGGGCGGTATTCGGCGGCTGAAGATGAGGTTTCGGTCACACTCTGGGGGCGACCATCGGGCCTTTGTTCATGGGCCAGGGCAGGTGATGGTCGTTCCCCAGGGAAGTCTGATTTCCCCATCCCCGTCTTCGTCATGGAGTGTCCGAATGCGGCCGCCAATATTGAGGGCCAGGTAACTCATGTCAAATCTTCCGTTGGTTGATGCAGAACACGCGACAAGGCTTCCCATGGTGCCGTGACTCATACCTTTGGCAGATAGCTGGAAGTAGCCTCTTCCGGCTGTTCGGGAATAGAGGCTGGACTGCCCCCTCGTGAGCGTGAACACCCGGTGGACTTTTCCCGCATCCGGTCGCTTGTCGTTGTTTCTGTCTGGAAAGACGGAGACGGCGTTATTCCAGTCATCGGTACACCTCAGCGCGGGAGACAGCGGGCACACGGTGGTCAGGGTTTTCTGGTGGACGGCGTAGGATCGTGCGACGGCAAACATCCGGCGAGTGTCGTTGATCACATCGGTGTGGCGCGTTGAGGAGATAAGCCGAGTCCAGGAGGTGCTGGCAATTCCGGCGAGCATTGCGACCAGCGCGAGCGTGAGAATAAGTTCAACCAGGGTGAAGCCCCTGGTTCGGGCAGGGTATCGCATAGTCAACATCCATGTTGGTGGCTTGGTCTGGGCGCTTTTTTACATCCTGTAGAAAAGCGACATGAATTCTACCGTATATCAATGAACGGTGGTTACCGACGAGAGAATTCTGAGATACCGTTCACTCCATTCCCAGCTTCTTGAGGCGGTACCGAAGCGCTCGAAAGCTGATTCCCAGACGCTTAGCGGCCGCCGTTTTATTCCATCGGGTGGCTTCCAGAGCCTTCTCGATGGCTTGTCTCTCTATGTTCTCCAGGTAGTTTTCCAGGTCAATCTCGCCATCGGGCACCGGGGCAGTCTCGTCATCGTTGGCCTCGCCTTCCGCGATAACCTGGGTGGGGGACGACGCCGTCTGTACACCATTTCCCAGGTGCAGATCGCCGGCATCAATTTGATCGGCATCGCAAAGCGTAAAGGCGCGCTCCAGAACATTTTCGAGTTCCCTTACGTTGCCCGGGAAATCGTACTGTTTGAGCCGCCCGATGGCGCCCTGGGTTAGCGAGGCGGGTTCGCATTCATATTCTTTACCGATTCTTTCGAGAATGTGGCGAGCAAGCAAGGAAATGTCGTCTGGTCGTTCCCGCAGAGGAGGCACAGCCAGTTCAATGACGTTGATCCGGTAGAAAAGGTCTTGCCGAAAAATGCCTTCCTGAACCAGATCTGGAAGGTTCTTATGGGTCGCGCTGAGTACCCGGATATCCACCGGAACTTCCTTGGTATCGCCAACCGGGCGGACAGCCTTTTCCTGAATTGCCCTCAGGAGTTTTACCTGCATTGCCAGAGGCAGGTCAGCAACTTCGTCCAGAAACAAAGTGCCACCGTTGGCAGATCGAAACAGGCCGTCTTTGTTTTCAACGGCCCCGGTAAAGCTGCCCTTTTTGTGCCCAAAAAATTCACTCTCCATCAGTTCAGAGGGGATGGCTCCACAGTTGACAGCTATAAAGGGACCGTCGCGGCGAGGACCCTGCAAATGAATCATTCTTGCGACCAGTTCTTTACCGCTACCCGATTCCCCGCTGATGAAAACAGGTGCCTGGCTCCTGGCCAGTTTCCGAGTTTGGCTTCGGAGTTTTTGAATTTCTGTTGATTTGCCGAGTAACAGACCCGGTTCATCGTCAGTGTCCTGAGTGTTGGCTTCGGCCTCCGACAACCGGAGAGCACTGTTGACCAACTCCCGAAGCCGCGGAAGCTCAACCGGCTTGGACACAAAATCGAAGGCACCGGCCTTCAGGGATTCAATGGCCGTATCCATGTTGCCGTAGGCCGTGATTACAGCCACAGGGGTACAGGGCGTATTCTGCTGTATCCACTGCACAAGCTCGATGCCGTTGCCATCGGGCAGGTTCATGTCTGTCAGGCAGAGCTGTGGTTTGTGTTCACCCAGAAGCTTCTTCGCGCAGGTGATGTCTGGCGCGGTCAGGGTTGTTATTCCCATACGGCTGAGTGTGATTTCCAGAAGGTCCCGGATATCGGGTTCGTCGTCTACGATCAGGGCGGTATGAGTGGTCATTGGATTGTTATCGGTTCCATGTCGTTATTCAGACTACCGGGCTTCCGGATTTGTTAGATCATCCGTCCATGGTGGGCGAATGTAATGCGGAAACAACAGCCGGGCTGGTTGTCCTCTACCAGGGACAGGTGAGCCTGGTTAGCCTCGCACAGTTCTCGAGCCAGATAAAGGCCGAGTCCCGTCCCACTCTTGTCGGTTGTGAAAAAAGGTTCAAAAACAGACACACGGTGCTCCGGAGCGATGCCCGGGCCGAAATCGCGAACATCCACGTAGGCGCGCTCGCCATCGGCGGTCACACCTGCATACAGTTCTATGCGCCGTTCGCCGGTCGCCTGCTTACTATACCGGAGGCCATTGTCACAGAGGTTGACCATCACCTGTTCAATCTGGCTGACATCAAAGCGCGCCAGGGGCAGGTTGCGTTCGGTGCGAAGCAGAATTTCGTCGGATTTCTGGTGTTCGTTGCTCTGGGTTTGCAGGTAATCGTCACGGAACGCTGATAACCATTTGTCGACGTCAATGAGGTCGGTGTCGGCAGCGCGTCGTCTCGACAGGTCAAGCACATTTTCGATGATGCCGTTAACCCGCCGGGAGTGACGTTCGATGATGTCCAGCATTTTGCGATCCCCCTCATCCAGGTTGGGGGATTCGTTCATCAATTGGGACGCGTGACTTATAGCACCCAGCGGGTTACGAATTTCATGGGCAATACCTGCGGTCAGCCGCCCCAGGGACGCCAGCTTCATTTGCTGGGCCTGTTGCGTCACCCTGCTCATGTCATCGATAAATACCAGGATTTGGTCGCCGCGCTGCTGATCGAGCTGAGTGAAATTGGCCTGTACCACGGGCGAGGTTTGTGTAGCCTGGAAAGGTTCTGTTCTGCGGGCAGGGTCTTTCAACCAGGCGTCGAGGCCTCTTCGGAGCGGCCGTGGCAGATTTCGTCCCCGGCTGGGTAGTTTCGAGTCCTCGGTGGCAGTGCCAAACAACAATTCTTCCGCAGCAGCATTAGCCAGGCGGATTCGCCCGAACCGGTCGAGAACAAGTATGCCGGTTCTCATGCGCTGGATAATCTGGCGATTGATCTGCTCCAGTTCGGCAATGCTGCGGGCTCGGGAACTGGCAAGTGCTTCGCTTCGCAGCATGCGCCGGGATATGTATTGGAGGATGAACGCTGCGGCAAAATAGAGAATGCCCAGGGAGCCAGCGCGAACAATCTCATCGGCGGAGTCATCAAACACCAGCACGGACCAGGCCGAGATGCCCAGAGAACAGATAGCACCCAACGCCGCGTAGAAGGTGCCGATCCTGGTAGGGGTAAGAATGTTGCCTGCAGCCACGGAAACAATAACCAGATTGGCCAGACCATTGGTAATGCCGGTGCTGGCAATCAGGAGCCCATGCAGGAGCAGGATGTCCATCAATATGGATACTGTGATGTGGCGGCTTCTGGGCTGAAATCCTGCCAGCATTGTCAGGGCAATGAAGCCATTGATGGCGAGATAGCAGACCACCCCGGCCTGGTAATAATCCATTGCCCGGAAGCGGGAGTCGAAGTTTATAGGGTCTACAAATAGCAACGCCACCAGTATAACGCTGACGACTACACGGTAGTGGTTATAGACCCGAAACAGCCGGCCCCTCTGGTTTGAGGGTGGTGTATCGGTAATGGGCTGCTGATCAGGAGTGGTTGGTTGCGCCATCGTCCAGTGGATATCCCGCGAGAATTCTGATGTCTTGCGGGGTTATAATAGCCTTTTAATGGCAATGAGTTACAGGAGCTGCGTTATGTCCGTGCAAAAGGATGGTCAGGGGCCCGGAAAACTTCGGGTAGTGATGGCCCAACTCGATTTTCTGGTGGGCGATATCCCTGGCAATACCCAAAAGGTGATTGAGGCGACCCGACGCGCGGAACAGGAGCATCAGGCGGATCTGGTTGTGTTCCCGGAATTGTGTCTTACCGGTTACCCACCGGAAGACCTTTTATTAAGACCCAGTATGGATGTGCGCGTTGCAGACGCGCTGGAAACCTTGCGCGGGGAGCATCTGGGCCCCGCCATCATCGTGGGGGCTCCGATACGGGAGGGCGCTCTACTTTACAACGCTGCGGTCGCCATTGAGCAGGGAAATATAACCGGTCGCTACTTCAAGCGGTTTCCTCCCAATTATCAGGTTTTCGACGAGAAGCGCTATTTTGCCAATGGCGTGGATACTCTGGTCATGGATATCAAAGGGGTGCCAGTGGGCATTACCATCTGTGAGGACATTTGGAGCGAGGGGCCGGTGGAAGACGCTGCCGCGGCAGGCGCCAGACTGGTCGTCAACCTCAATGCATCACCCTACGATATTGACAAGCAGGTGCGGCGAAAGGCTCTGGTAGAACGCAAGGCTTTTGAGAATCGGGTGAGTATTGTCTACGTCAATCTGATTGGCGGGCAGGACGAACTGGTCTTTGATGGTGGCTCTGTGGTTTACGACCATTCCGGGGTGCTTGCAGCCGAAGCACCACAGTTCAGCGAAGGGCTCTATCCGGTGGACTTCGTCTGTGAGCATCATTGCCAGCCAATCTCGCAGCCTGCCGTTGCCGAACCGTCGCTGGAGGAAAATGTCTACAAGGCCCTGGTCCTGGGAGTGCAGGACTACGTCAACAAGAATGGTTTTAAATCCGTTGTTCTGGGGCTCTCCGGCGGTATCGATTCAGCGGTGACCCTGGCTGTTGCGGCGGATGCCCTGGGGGCCGACCGGGTACGCGCGGTGATGATGCCTTTTCGCTATACCTCGGGTATGAGTGTTGAAGACGCGGAAGCCGAGGCCGTGGCCCTGGGCGTTCAATACGACGTGTTCTCCATTGAGCCGATGTACGATGCCTTTATGAAAACATTGGCGGCCCCGTTTGAGGGCACGCAACCTGACACTACCGAGGAGAATCTGCAGGCCCGGCTGCGGGGCGTTCTGTTGATGTCTCTGTCCAACAAGTTCGGTTCGCTGGTGCTGACGACTGGCAACAAAAGTGAAATGGCGGTGGGCTACTCGACCCTGTACGGGGATATGGCCGGCGGCTTTGATGTGCTCAAGGACGTTCCCAAAACCCTGGTTTTTCGCCTCGCCTGGTATCGCAACGGTGTTTCGCAGGTGATTCCGGAACGGGTCATTACCCGTCCGCCGTCGGCAGAGCTGGCACCGGATCAGAAAGACGAGGATAGCCTGCCGGGATACGACGTTCTCGATCAGATCCTCAATCTCTACGTGGAGCGGGATCTCAGTGCCGATGCCATTGTGGCTCAGGGGTTCGACAGGGCGGATGTCGATCGCGTGGTGCGGCTGGTGGATATTAACGAATATAAGCGCAGGCAGGCGCCGATAGGCGTGAGAATTACCGAAAGGGGGTTTGGTAAGGATCGGCGTTACCCGATTACCAATGGCTGGAAAAGTGGAAAGTAGATTGCGGTAGGGCTGCCTGATTGCTCGGGCAGCCCTGCCAAATGTTATTCGTCGCCCATCAGGCCGAAGGTCACCACGCTAGACAGGGAGCGGTCCTCGCGTTTGAGGATGTCTGGCTGGAACTCTCCGTTCTCATTGAAGGCGGCGCTGTCCGGGAAGTTCTCTTTCAGCATCGCCACGGCATCCGTTGCTCCTTTTTTCAGATCCATGAAGCGGAACGTTTCCGCCAGGATGATCAAGGCTTCTTCGACGGACGGCGTCGTTGAATAGTTTTCGATAATGTATCGAGCTCGGTTGTTCGCCGCGATGTAGGCTTCCCGGCTGATGTAATATCGTGCCGCGTAAAGTTCCAGTTCAGCCAGGCGGTTGCGGATCGCAATCATGCGCTGGCGGGCATCTGGAGCGTATTCGCTGGAGGGGTAGCGGTTCAGCAGCTCGGAAAAGTCCCGGAACGCCTGGCGCTGTTCGCCGGGGTCTCTTGCCGAAACGTCCACCGGGAAGTAGCGGGCAGCCAGGCCAATATCCAGATTATAGGATGCCAGGCCTCGCATATAGAGCGCATAGTCGGCGTGATCGCTCTGGGGATTCAGTCTGAGAAAACGGTCTGCCGCCGCGCGGGCCCCTTCCAGGTCAAGATTCTGGTAGCGGGCATAAATAAGGTCCAATTGGGCCTGTTCTGCATAGCGGCCAAATGGGTAGTAGGTTTCCAGATAGTCGAGGTTCTGCTCGGCTTCGTTGAAGTTGCCCGAGTTCATCGCATCGCGGGCATTTTCGTAATAGGTTTGTTCCGGCAGTACTTCTTCCTGCTTATCGTTCGATGCGCAGGCACTGATGAATAGCGCTGCGGTGGTGACTAGCAGTAATCGGACAACTGATCTCATGCCGGAATCCCGTATAATGGCAAAATTCGAAACGTCGGCCATTGTAACGGGGATCCGTTCACATGTGCAGTGGCACGCGCCGTGGATTCAGAAATTCTGACTCAAACGTAACACTCATACCGGCCCCGGGGGCTCAATGTCATCTGAAAACCGTATTATCGCCAGCTTCTCCATTCCACCGGAGCACAGCGACCGCCGCCTGGATCAGGCTGCGGCCGAACTGATGCCGGAGCACTCGCGCTCCCGACTGCAGGGCTGGATCAAAAGCGGCGCACTGACGGTCAATGGAAAAACCTGTAAGCCCCGGGACAAGGTAATGCTGGGCGACCGGCTCGATCTGGATGCGGAGCCGGAAGCGCAAGTCAGTTGGGAAGCGGAATCGATAGACCTGGATATTGTGTATGAAGACGAGCACCTGTTGGTCATTAACAAGCCTGCGGGCCTCGTGGTCCACCCGGCGGCAGGCCACGCTGACGGCACCCTGGTCAATGCCTTGCTCAACCATGCCCCGGAAGTGGAGAACCTGCCCAGAGCAGGGATTGTGCATCGTCTCGACAAAGATACGTCCGGCATCATGGTGGTAGCGCGCAGCCTGATTGCTCATACATCGCTGGTCGACCAGTTGCAGACCCGGACCATGGGGCGGGAATACGAAGCCATTGTGGTTGGCACCCTTACTGGAGGCTCGACGGTGGATGCACCGATTGGTCGCCACCCTCGTGAGCGCAAGAAAATGGCGGTCGTGCCTACCGGTAAGCCGGCGGTAACGCATTATCGCCTGGTGGAGCGCTTCGCAGCGCACACCCACGTTCGCTGTAAGCTGGAGAGCGGCCGTACCCACCAGATACGGGTGCATATGGCCCACGTGAAACATCCATTGGTGGGCGACCCTCAGTATGGCGGTCGGCTACGTCTGCCGAAAGGCACAACAGACGAACTGAGGGACGTGCTTGCCAGTTTCCAGCGGCAGGCTCTCCATGCACGCCAGTTGACATTGGAACACCCGCAAACCGGTGAGATACTGACTTGGGAGGTGCCGCTGCCCGATGACATCGAGGGTCTGCTGGTCGCACTTCGCAAGCACGTTAAGGAGCTGGAGAACCATGACGTCTGAACTGCCGGTGATTGTCCCTGACTGGCCCGCTCCGTCCTGGGTTCATGCCGCATGCACGACGAGAATGGGCGGGGTCAGTCAGGCGCCGTGGCAGTCCCTGAACCTCGGCACGCATGTGGGAGATCATCCCGATGATGTTGCGAAAAATCGGTCCCTGCTTGGGCGGTGGGCTGAGCCCGGCGCTCAGTCGTTCGGTTGGCTTAACCAGGTTCATGGTACTGACGTTGTTGAGTTGCCGCAGTCGGGTGCGGTCACCGCGGATGCCAGTGTGACCTCCCAGCCTGGGGTGGCATGTGTGGTGATGACAGCGGACTGTCTTCCGGTGCTTTTCTGTAACCCCGCCAGTGGCCAGGTGGCCGCTGCTCACGCTGGCTGGCGCGGCTTGTGTGGTGGTGTTCTGGAGCGAACGGTTGAGTATCTGGGTAATCCTGCTGCCGTCCTGGCGTGGTTGGGGCCGGCCATTGGTCCTGAGCAGTTTGAGGTTGGCCCTGAGGTGAGAGGGGCCTTCCTGATGAATGATTCCCAGTCGGGTGATGCCTTCATTTCCAATCCGCGAAATCCAACGCATTATCTTGCGGATATCTATGAGCTTGCCCGGCAGAGGCTGGCAATGGCAGGTGTGCTTCAGGTCTACGGTGGTGAATTCTGCACGGTGACCGATCGTGAGCGTTTTTTCTCCTATCGTCGAGACGGGCAAACCGGGAGAATGGCAAGCCTGATATTCATCTCATGACATTCGTCAATTTTCTGACACTTTCCCGTCCGGTCTGCTTGAACTCCCGCCAAACGCCCCTACATTAACTGTCAAAGCAGACGCAATGTCGCCGATGGAAGTCTCCCATCGGTTCAGTGACAGAGATTTGGGAAGACCGAATTATGAGAATCGACAAACTGACCAGCAAACTCCAGACAGCACTGGCCGACGCCCAGTCGCTAGCGGTAGGCAGGGATCACAACTTTATAGAACCCGTGCACCTGATGCAGGCGCTGATGGACCAGGAAGGCAGCTCCATCAAGCCGCTGTTGAAACAATCGGGCGCTGAGCCTTCCCGGATACGCCAGGCTGTGGCCCAGGAGATTGAAAACCTGCCGGAAGTGCAGGGCTCTGCCGGCGATGTCTCTATGTCAAACGATATGGGCCGGCTCTTCAATATTGCCGACAAGCTGGCGCAGAAACGTGGTGACCAGTTCATTTCCAGCGAATTGCTGCTGCTGGCCGCGCTAGAGGACCGGGGCAGCCTTGGGCGGGTTCTGCGGGAGCAGGGTGTTGACAAATCGGCATTGGAGCGTGCCATCGATGAGGTCAGGGGTGGCGAGTCGGTTGACGATGCGTCTGCAGAAGAGCATCGCCAGGCGCTTTCCAAATACACCATTGATCTGACCGAACGTGCCGAGGCTGGCAAATTGGACCCGGTGATTGGTCGGGATGATGAGATCCGTCGGACCATTCAGGTGCTGCAGCGTCGTCGCAAGAACAATCCGGTGCTCATTGGTGAGCCCGGTGTGGGTAAAACCGCAATTGTAGAAGGACTTGCCCAGCGCATTGTCAACGGCGAGGTGCCCGAAGGGCTCAAGAACAAGCGCGTGCTGTCTTTGGATATGGGCTCGCTGATTGCGGGCGCCAAGTTCCGGGGTGAGTTTGAAGAGCGCCTCAAATCCGTGCTGAATGAGTTGTCCAAGCAGGAAGGGCAGATCATCCTGTTCATCGACGAAATTCACACCATGGTCGGCGCCGGTAAAGCGGAAGGCTCCATGGACGCCGGCAATATGCTCAAGCCCGCCCTGTCGCGCGGGGAGTTACATTGCGTCGGCGCCACCACCCTTGACGAGTATCGCGAAAATATTGAGAAAGACGCCGCCCTTGAGCGTCGGTTCCAGAAGGTACTGGTCTCCGAGCCTACCGAGGAGGACACCATCGCGATCCTCCGCGGCCTGAAGGAGCGCTACGAAGTTCATCACGGCGTGGAGGTCACAGACGGTGCCATCATCGCAGCGGCCAAGTTGTCTCATCGTTACATCGCTGACCGTCAGTTGCCGGACAAGGCCATTGATCTGGTGGATGAGGCTGCAAGCCAGATCCGCATGGAGATGGACTCCAAGCCAGAAGCGCTGGATCGCCTTGAGCGGCGTCTGATCCAATTGAAAATAGAGCGGGAGGCGTTGAAAAAGGAAACCGATGCCGCCTCCAAGAAGCGGCTTTCTGAGCTCTCGGATGTCATCTCCGGTATCGAGCGTGAGTACGCGGACCTGGAAGAGGTCTGGAATACCGAAAAAGCGGCACTGCATGGTTCCCAGAAGATCAAGAGTCAACTGGAACAAGCCCGGATCGACCTGGAAAATGCCCGCCGTGCAGGCGATCTCGGGCGCATGTCGGAGTTGCAATACGGCCGGATTCCGGAGCTGGAGCGCCAACTGGATATGGCGAGCCAGGCGGAAATGATGGAGATGAAGCTGCTGCGTAACCGCGTGACCGATGAGGAAATCGCCGAAGTGGTGTCCAAGTGGACGGGTATTCCGGTTTCGAAGATGCTCGAGGGCGAACGCGACAAGCTGATGCGAATGGAGGAAGCCCTCCATGGACGTGTCATCGGTCAGGACGAAGCCGTTGAGGCTGTGTCCAACGCGGTTCGTCGGTCCCGTGCAGGACTGTCAGACCCTCACCGCCCTAATGGTTCTTTCCTGTTCCTGGGGCCGACCGGTGTGGGTAAGACCGAGCTCTGCAAAGCCCTGGCGTCGTTCCTCTTCGATACCGAGGAGGCCATGGTTCGAATCGACATGTCTGAGTTCATGGAGAAGCATTCCGTCGCTCGGCTGATCGGTGCCCCTCCGGGATACGTTGGTTATGAAGAGGGTGGCTATCTGACCGAGGCCGTCCGTCGCCGGCCCTACTCAGTGTTGTTGTTGGATGAAGTTGAGAAGGCGCACCCGGACGTATTTAATATCCTGTTGCAGGTGCTGGAGGATGGGCGCCTTACAGATGGTCAGGGCAGAACGGTGGATTTTCGCAATACCGTCATCGTGATGACCTCAAACCTGGGGTCGGACATCATTCAGCAGAAAGCGGGTGAGGAAAACTACGAGTCCATGAAGAAGGACGTTATGGACGTAGTGGGTACTCACTTCAGGCCAGAGTTCATTAACCGGGTGGATGAAGTGGTGGTGTTTCATCCGCTGGCTGAAAGCCAGATTCAGGGCATTGCCCGGATTCAGATTAATGCTCTGGGCAAGCGCCTGAAAGAGCAGGATATGTCGTTGATGCTGGACGACGCTGCGATGGAGCTGCTGGCGGAAGTTGGCTACGACCCCGTTTACGGTGCTCGTCCATTGAAGCGGGCTATTCAGCGGATGATTGAGAATCCGCTGGCCCAGAGGTTATTGCAAGGGGACTTCCTGCCCGGTGATACCATTCGTGGGTCGGTCAAAGATCATGGTTTGGAGTTCTTGAAAGCGTAATGTCAGGAGCGACGAGGCGGAGCATTGTGCTCTCCCTCGTCCGGATCCAGCCAGAGTGTCTCTTGCATTAACCTTCGGCAGGTTCGCCGCAGTTTTCCTCTGCGATTTTCTCAAACTGCTGTTTCTGCTCCTCGATTTCTTCGGGGGTCAGATACCGCAGTTCCCCTTCCTCTTCTATACGGATCCTGCTGTTCTGCTGAATTAGCTTAAGATTGGTGCGTGCGGTTTCGCAGTTGGCTTCCCGTTGTTTGCGCCGCGCTTCCTCTACGGCGCTTTCCTGGCGTTTCTCGCTTTCTTTGGCTTCCCGGGTTTCGAGCTGTTTCAATTGTTCCTGCGGGCTCATCCGGTTGCCTCCGGAGGATTTGCCGGTGCGAACATTGACGGACTCCGCCTGCTGTCCGGTTGGCTGCCGATCGCCAAAGTGCGTAACCCCGTCTTCGTCGGTCCATTTATACACGGAAGCCGCGAAAGCCATTGCTGGTGTCGCAGCCAGAAGTACTGCCAGGGTGAGGGTTTTTCTGTTCATGCCGTTGCTCATTCCGCGTTAGCCTTGTCGAAGTTCCGCCCGTAGCGGCCCCGTCTCTATGTTAGCCTATGTTTATCATGCCATTTGTAAAGGCAAGTTTCTTCAATCTGGTTCAAATAGTTGCACAAAGTATGGCAGACCTTCGGTGGGTACGGGCAGAGAAAACAGCCGCCGCTATTGACAGGGAGTTTAGCGCTGTCAAAATTACCGATTGCCTGAAGACTGGGGTCAATACGGCAGGCAATCCCGAGCGAGTATCCCCCGTTAATTACCACACTGAATGCCCCGCGCAGGTCGCGGACTGGTTGTTGCTTACGTGCAACCCGTTGATTGGCCGTTCTCCGCAACCCTCAGGAGGGCGGCTGGCCAGGAGACAACCTCTTAATAGCTGGTGTGGCGGAGTATCCGGTTCAGCTTTCACAAGAAGCATGATGTCCGGACATCCAGGCAACCGGGACGTTTCCCGGCTCATTCACTCGTAGAAGAGGGTAGAACATCGTGGAGTTATTGTCTGGCGCCGATATGCTGATCCGGTCCCTGCAAGATGAGGGGATCGAATACATATATGGCTATCCGGGTGGTGCAGCGTTGCATATTTATGACGCGCTGTTCAGGCAGGACAAAGTCAAGCACATTCTGGTGCGTCACGAGCAGGCTGCGGTCCACATGGCCGACGGTTATGCCCGTGCTACCGGATTACCGGGCACCGTTCTGGTGACCTCGGGTCCTGGAGCCACCAACACCATCACTGGCATTGCCACTGCCTTCATGGATTCCATCCCGATGGTGGTCCTGTGCGGTCAGGTTGCATCGACTCTGATTGGTGAAGATGCATTCCAGGAGACCGATATGATCGGTGTCTCCCGTCCTGTCGTGAAACACAACCTGAGTGTCCGTCATCCGGAAGAGATCCCCGAGATCGTTCGCAAGGCCTATTACATTGCCTCAACAGGTCGTCCCGGACCGGTTGTTGTTGATATCCCGAAAGATATGACAACGCCAAACGAGCGCTACGAGTATGTCTTTCCCAAGAAGGTCAAGCTCCGTTCGTACAATCCGGCCATTCGTGGCCACGCTGGGCAGATCAAGAAAGCCGTCGATATGCTCATGGCAGCCAAGCGTCCCATTATTTATGCGGGCGGCGGTGTCATCCTCGGCAAGGCTACGGATCAGCTGACCGAGTTGGTCAGGATGTTGGGTTATCCGATTACCAACACTCTGATGGGCATTGGGTGTTATCCGGCCTCTGATACTCAACACATCGGCTGGCTGGGCATGCATGGCACCTACGAATCCAACATGGCCATGCATCATTCGGATCTTATCCTCTGTGTGGGTGCGCGATTCGATGACCGGGTGACCAACGCGACAGAAAAATTCTGTCCCGGTGCCCGCATTGTCCATATCGATATCGACCCGGCCTCCATCTCCAAAACCATTGATGCGGATGTTCCCATTGTTGGCCCGGTGGATGCGGTGCTTAAGGAAATGATCACTCTCGTCAAAGAGAGCAAGGAAAAGCCTGACGCCGACGCAATTGCTGCCTGGTGGAAGCAGATTGAAGAGTGGCGGGCATTCCATGGCATGCGTTACGAGACCAGCCCGGATGTCATCAAGCCTCAGGAAGTGGTGGAGGCGCTCTGGAAGCTTACCAATGGTGAAGCCTTTGTGACCTCCGATGTGGGTCAGCACCAGATGTTTGCAGCCCAGTACTACAAGTTTGATAAGCCCAATCGCTGGATCAACTCCGGCGGCCTTGGCACCATGGGCTTCGGCCTGCCAGCGGCTATGGGGGTCAAGTTGAACTTCCCCGATGACGAGGTGCTTTGCATTACCGGTGAAGGCAGTATCCAGATGAATATCCAGGAGCTGTCGACCTGTAGTCAGTACGATATTCCAGTAAAGATCATCAATCTGAATAACCAGGCCCTTGGTATGGTCAAGCAGTGGCAGGACATGAACTACGAGTCCCGTCACTCCCAGTCCTACATGGAGTCCCTGCCGGACTTCATCAAACTGGCAGAGGCCTATGGTCACGTTGGTGTCCGAATCGACCGAAAGGAAGATCTGGTGCCAAAGCTCAAAGAAGTGCTGGCGATGAAAGACCGGCTGGTTTTCGTTGATATCTACGTGGACCGTTTTGAACACGTCTACCCGATGCAGGTGGCCCGTGGTTCAATGAAGGACATGTGGCTCAGCAAGACGGAGAGGGTCTGATCATGCGTCGAATCATTTCTGTTTTGCTTGAAAACGAGCCCGGTGCACTGTCCCGTGTTGTTGGTCTGTTCTCGCAGCGTAACTACAACATTGAAACGTTGACGGTGGCGCCGACCGAGGACGAAACCCTGTCGCGCCTGACGGTAACGACCACAGGCTCGGACAAAGTCATCGAGCAGATCACCAAGCAGCTCAACAAGCTGATTGAAGTGGTCAAGCTGGTGGATCTGACGGAGGGCTCCCACATCGAGCGTGAGCTGATGCTGGTCAAGCTCAAGGCCACCGGGTCCCAGCGTGCCGAGATCAAGCGTACGGTTGATATCTTCCGTGGCCAGATTGTGGATGTTACCAGCTCGGTCTATACCGTTCAGTTGGCCGGTGCCAGTGAAAAACTGGACGGCTTTATTCAGGCGGTGGGTACCTCGGGCGTGCTTGAGGTTGTTCGCAGCGGGGTTTCGGGCATCGCCCGTGGTGAAAAGGTATTAAGCCTGTAACAGGCACTGACATCATTCTGTACAATGACGGCCCCCAAAAGGCCAATACAATATTATAGAGGTTTTCCATGCAGGTTTATTACGATAAGGATTGTGATCTTTCCATCATTCAGGGCAAGAAAGTTGCCATCATCGGTTTTGGCTCACAGGGGCACGCGCATGCATGCAACCTGAAAGAGTCCGGTGTGGATGTAACGGTTGGTCTGCGCCCAGGTTCTTCTTCCATTGCCAAGGCGGAAGCCTATGGCCTCAAAACCAGTGACGTTCCCGCAGCAGTTGCCGCAGCGGATGTAGTTATGGTTCTGACGCCGGACGAGTTCCAGGCCCAACTGTATAACGCAGAGATCGAGCCGAATCTGAAGCAGGGCGCCACTCTGGCGTTTGCCCATGGTTTTGCGATCCACTACAACCAGATCGTGCCGCGCAAAGATCTGGATGTGATCATGATTGCCCCGAAAGCGCCGGGCCACACTGTGCGCACCGAATTTACCCGTGGCGGCGGTATCCCTGATCTGATTGCCATCTTCCAGGATGCTTCCGGCAACGCCAAGAACCTGGCGCTCTCGTACGCCAGCGGTATCGGTGGCGGCCGCACCGGCATCATCGAAACCACCTTCAAGGATGAGACTGAAACCGATCTGTTTGGTGAGCAGGCTGTTCTCTGTGGTGGTACCGTTGAGCTGGTAAAGGCGGCCTTCGAAACACTCGTGGATGCCGGTTACGAGCCTGAAATGGCGTACTTCGAGTGTCTGCACGAGCTGAAGCTGATTGTTGACCTGATGTACGAGGGCGGTATTGCCAACATGAACTACTCCATCTCCAACAACGCGGAGTATGGTGAGTACGTGACTGGTCCGGAGATCATCAACGAGCAATCCCGCGAAGCTATGCGCAATGCCTTGAAGCGCATCCAGACCGGTGAATACGCCAAGATGTTTATTCAGGAAGGCAGCAGCAACTACCCGTCCATGACGGCCCGTCGCCGCATTAATGCCGAGCATCAGATTGAGACCGTTGGCGAAAAACTGCGCTCCATGATGCCCTGGATCTCCGCGAACAAGATCGTGGACAAAGACAAAAACTGATCCGGTACCTCGGACTGGTTTGGAAAACGCGGCCCGGGTGGCCGCGTTTTTCGTATATACTCCGCCTAAATGCTTTCCGGAGTGATTGGAATGACTGATGAAAAGAAGCAGGCCGAAACACAGGCTGAAAAGAAAGATGTTCGGGGACGGTCAGACGCCTCTGGTCATGAACATGATATTGAGTCCGGCGAAGTTGTCGAGGAAGAGTTGGTAGAGGGGGCGCCGGTTCGTCGCAAGGGGATATACCTGCTGCCTAATGCGCTGACAACGGCTTCCCTGTTCTCTGGCTTCTACGCGATCGTTTCCGCCGCAAACGGCGTATTCGACAATGCCGCGATTGCGATCTTTGTATCCATGATCCTGGATGGGCTTGACGGTCGGGTTGCCAGGTTGACCAATACTCAGAGTAAGTTCGGCGAGGAATACGACAGTCTCGCGGATATGGTCGCCTTTGGTGTGGCTCCGGGTATGGTGGCGTTCTTCTGGTCGCTGAACAGTCTTGGTCAGGTTGGTTGGGCTATTACCTTTATCTATGTGGCGGGAGCTGCTTTGCGGTTGGCACGATTCAACACCCAGATCGGCTCCATGGACAAGAAGTTTTTCGTGGGGCTGCCCAGTCCTGCGGCTGCAGCGTGTGTTGCCGGGTTAGTGTGGTGTTTTCATGCGATGGAGCCGGCCAGTTGGCTAACCCTCATGACGATCATCGTCGTTGGCGGTTGTGGTGTGTTGATGGTCAGCAACATTCTCTATAAGAGTTTCAAGGACCTGGATATGCGGGGGCGGGTGCCGTTCGCTGCAATACTCCTGGTGGTGCTGATGTTTGTGGTTGTCGCGCTTGATCCGGCAACAGTCCTGTTTAGCGGGTTCCTTATCTATGCGTTGTCGGGGCCGGTTTTTGCACTGTTTAGAAAATCGCGCCGCTCGGCAGGCGAGTCGGCGTAATTTCGGCCTGAAAAATGAACGTTCTGATTGAGGTTTGATCAGCGTTATAGGGGGTAACCGAAACAGAGTAAAATTAATTGATTAACCTCGTTGACACATTCTCAGGGCTCTGTAGAATGCGCATCTCTTTCGAGGGGAACGCCACCGAGGCGGACCAGAAATTGAAAGGCAACCGTTTGAATTTGTTGGCAGTTTTTCGGTTTAAAGCCGAAGTCAAAATAAACGGTTGACAAGGCAGCGATTCGA
>NZ_DFMB01000004.1:0-35170 GCF_002375325.1 Marinobacter sp. UBA3604 | reverse complement strand
CGCCATGCCTGGCGCACAACGAATAAGGGCCGGTCAAAGACCGGCCCTTATTGAGATGGTAGCGGGGGCAGGATTCGAACCTACGACCTTCGGGTTATGAGCCCGACGAGCTACCAGACTGCTCCACCCCGCATCAAACTGCTGGTTAACCGGGTAAGGCCCCGATCAACGAGGTGCGCATAGTACGGGGCGTTGATGCGTCTGTCAAAGGGAAAAATGAATTTTTTCGCCAACTTACCGCTCAAGTATGGCCGTCACCCCCTGCCCCCCTGCGGCGCAGATGGAGATCAGGCCACGGCCACTGCCCTTCTCTTCCAGCAGCTTCGCCAGAGTGGCCACAATACGCCCACCGGTCGCCGCGAAGGGATGGCCGGTGGCCAGACTGCTGCCCTTGACGTTCAGTTTGTTTCGATCAATGCTCCCCAGCGGCTTTTCCAGACCCAACCGGTCCTTGCAGAACGCAGGGTCTTCCCAGGCCTTCAGGGTGGAGAGCACCTGGGCGGCGAACGCTTCATGGATTTCGTAGAAGTCGAAATCCTGCAGCGTCAGCCCGGCTTTTTCAAGCATGCGTGGCACGGCGTAAGCAGGTGCCATCAGCAGGCCCTCCTTCTTGTCGACGAAGTCCACTGCAGCCACCTCGGAGAACGTCAGGTACGCCTTGATCTCCATGTTGTTGGCTTTTGCCCACTCTTCACTGGCCAGCAGCACACAGGAGGCACCATCCGTCAGCGCAGTGCTGTTGGCGGCGGTCATGGTGCCGTTCTCACGATCAAATACGGGCTTGAGCGTCGCCAGCTTTTCAAGGGTCGTGTCCGGGCGCAGAATGTTGTCTTTCTCCAGGCCTGCCAGTGGGGTCATCAGATCCTTGAAAAAACCTTCATCATACGCGGATGCCAGTTTCTGATGGCTCTCATAGGCCAGCTTGTCCTGCTCGTCGCGGGGGATGGACCACTCGCGGGCGGTAATCTGACAGTGCCCCCCCATGGACAACCCCGTTCTGGGTTCGCCGTTTTGCGGAATTTCCGGTTTCAGATGGCTCGGACGAAAACGACTGAGCACTTTCAGGCGTTCTCCGGCTGTCTTGGCCCGATTCAGATCCAGAAGAATTTCACGCAGACCCTCGCCTACCCCAATCGGCGCATCCGAGGTGGTATCAGTGCCGCCAGCGATGCCGCACTCGATCTGCCCTAACGCAATCTTGTTGGCCACCAGAATGGCCGCTTCGAGGCCCGTACCGCAGGCCTGCTGGATATCGTAGGCGGGTGTTTCCGGCGCCAGGCCACTACTCAGCGCGGATTCCCGGGTCAGGTTAAAATCCCTGGAGTGTTTGATAACCGCGCCAGCAACGACCTCTCCAAGGCGCTGCCCCTCCAGCCCGAAGCGATCAACCAGTCCTCGCAGCGCACTCGTCAGCAACTCCTGGTTGCTGACCTTGCTATACGCGGTGTTGGAGCGGGCAAAAGGAACCCGGTTGCCACCAATAATGGCAACCCGGCGGATATCGCTTTTAGCGGCCGTGGTCTTCTTTGCCGTCGACGTTTTCTTTTGGGTGCTTTTCGGTGCCTGTGCCATGATGATGTCCTGTTTAAACGAGTGTATCCGTTGCGTTGCAGTCTAGCGCCAACCGGGCCCGGCTCATTGGCATCCCTGACAACCGTAACAGGGCATTGAGTCAATTCAAAAGCGGCCGGATTCTTTAACCTGTACGCCGATATTCGTTTCGCAAAAGGAAAATGCCATGTCTGATCGCTATCTCAAGTTCGTCAATACTCCGTTTGGCAAGACCGCCGCCCAGTCCCTGGGGCTGCCCGCCCCGGTTCCCCTGAAACGCTGGAAGCGCGCGGACCAGCCGTTTATTGAGGGCGACGTGCTGATCGGCGCTGCCAACAGCAGCAAAGCTATCTCGACGATTGGAAAGGTGCTGGGCGCCAGCGCCGCAAAACTCTTTCATGCCAGCGCCATGGATACTCTGAACGATTCTGCCAAAAGCGGCAACAAGGCCGAAGCCTTGCCCCTGAACGCGGAAATTGATCGCAAATTCTCCGCCCTGGTGTTTGATGCCACGGGTATGAAAGACACCACCGATCTGAAAGCGGTTTACGATTTCTTTCACCCCACCATCCGCAAGCTGGCGGGCAACGGTCGAGTGCTGGTGATAGGCCAGGACCCAAGCACCTGTCGCCAACCCGCCAAGGCCGCTGCCCATCAGGCACTGGAAGGCTTCGTGCGCAGTGTCGGCAAGGAAGTCGGCAAGAAAGGAGCTACCGCGAACCTACTGTGGATGGCCCCCGGGGCCGAACAGCAACTGGAGTCCAGCATCCGGTTCTTTTTATCGCCCCGATCGGCCTATGTCTCTGGCCAGGTAACCCGCATCAGTAAGGGAGCGACCGCTCACGCCAGCAACCCTGTCGCGCCGCTGGCCGGAAAGATTGCACTGGTAACCGGTGCGTCCCGCGGCATTGGCGCGTCTATTGCCGAAACCCTGTCGCGGGATGGCGCCACGGTCATTGGCCTGGATATCCCACCGGCCCTTGAGGACCTGCAGAAAGTTATGGCCCCCATCAAGGGTAAGGCGATGGCGTGTGATATTACGGATGAGAAAGCGCCAAAACAGATTGCAGACTTTGTGAAGGAACATTTCGAAGGCATTGATCTGGTCATCCACAACGCCGGCATCACCCGTGACAAAACCCTGGGCAACATGCCCGAGCACTTCTGGGATATGACCATTGCCGTGAACCTGACCGCCGAGGAACTGATCGACGAAGAGCTGATGCACCAGGAGCTGCTGAGTGAAAACGGACGCATTGTCTGCATTTCCTCCATCAGCGGCATTGCTGGCAACTTTGGCCAGACCAATTACTCCACCGCCAAGTGCGGCGTGATCGGCTATGTAGAGGCGATGGCAAAACAGGTGAAAAACGGCGTGACCATCAACGCGATAGCGCCCGGGTTCATCGAAACCCAGATGACGGCCGCTATGCCGATTACCATTCGCGAGGCCGGCCGGCGCATGAACAGCTTGTCTCAGGGCGGTTTGCCAGTCGACGTGGCCGAGGCTATTGCGTGGTACTGCAATCCTGCATCAAACGGCGTGAACGGGAACGTTGTTCGGGTTTGCGGGCAATCGTTGATTGGGAAATAACAAGGGGAAAATGGTGGGTGGTACTGGGATCGAACCAGTGACCCTCGCCTTGTAAGGGCGATGCTCTCCCAGCTGAGCTAACCACCCGGGATCTGGAAACAAAAAATGGCGGAGCGGACGGGACTCGAACCCGCGACCCCCGGCGTGACAGGCCGGTATTCTAACCAGCTGAACTACCGCTCCGCATCAATCCCGGCCTGATCGGCCTTAGGGACCTGAAACCGGGCGGGGTGGCCCGGCGATGCTGAAAAGTGGTGGGCGGTACTGGGATCGAACCAGTGACCCTCGCCTTGTAAGGGCGATGCTCTCCCAGCTGAGCTAACCGCCCACTTTTACAGCACACTGGCGAGTCAGCGTTGCTGTCTCAACCAAGTGAGACGCGCATTTTAAGCATTTGTCTGGCGGTGTCAAATTTTTTCCGGAGTTTTTCTCAAAAAACCTGCAACTCGTTAAAAAATGTACAATTTTCAATCAAGCCTGTTTATCACTCCCGGTTTTCTTTGCCGCCTTCACAGACTTCAACCGAGTGGCTTTCTGTCCTGCCTTCCTCGCCTTGTGATCAAGTGACAGCTCGTTCACACGCGACTTTCGATCCGCGGGCAATGCCCGATCCGCCAGCGAGCAATTGAGATGATCAAGACGTTTTCTGAGGCTAGCTATCCGGTGGCCTGCGTTTTCCAGTGCCTCGGGAAGCAATTCTCCGGAAAGCCGGCGAAACGTTAGTTGTAATGAATCTCTCAGCGACATGATCCGGCAACCCTCTGAATACGGACACCTCACAGTCTAGTAACCGAAACCGGAAACAACAATTCGCAGTACACCAGATCGGCGACGTTAGAATATCCACCAACCGCCACCAGATTCTGCCTCTTCCCGACGCTCCCGCTCCTGTTCCAACGCCGCATACTCCCGCTCCAGTTCCCGCAATCGACGATCGCTTTCAAGAGGCACGGTAGGGCCACCGCCAAAGGGCCAGTACCAAGGCGTTTCGTCATACTTCCCCTGCTCTCTCAGGCGCTCGATCTCAGCCGCTCGCTCCTCTTCCAGAAGAACCAGATTGCGCTCGTAGTCTGCGTCCTCATTCACCTCAACAATGGAGGTCGCAGCGTGATTAGGGGCAAGCAAATCACTATTCAGAAAACGCGTGGAGACAATTTCTTTGGCCTGCATAGCGTAATCACGGGTCACGAGCTGCAAGTCGCCAGACCTCAGGGGGTGGTCTTCGGCGAGTTCAGGATGGCTGCTCTCCGGCTCTTGCAACTCATTGTAACGCAGGTAATACACCCTCCCGGGTTCGACCTTGAGCGTGGCGTCTGCAATCAGGCTCAGGCTGAACGAATTGAGCCCCTCAAGCCCCAGCAGTGGCCGGCGGATGGCGATATGCCGCTCGCCAGGGGCAACTTCAAGCCAGGTAAAACTGTCGTTTCGAATATTGAAATAGTGGTGGTCGTCTATGTAAACGCTTGGCGCCTCGATCTCGTCCGCAGCCCACTGGGAATGGGTGCGGTAGAAATAGAGAACCGCATTGCTGCGATCCCACTCATCATTGCCGATATGAACGAAATCGTGCCCGGATACCGGGTGCAAAAACGAGCCAACGCTTTTACCGATGGACTGGTACACCGTGCAGCCGGCACCAGAAACCAACAGCAAAGCCACAAATACGGCCGCCAGTGGCCGGGGGAAACCGGGAAAAAGAAATCGGGTTGTCATTGTTGTGCACTCTTCATCCTTTCGCGAGTTGTCCCGATCATAACAACTGCAATCTCGCGGAACTGAGAGCTACCGCAAGGGATGAATACAAACTGTTACAAAGCACAGCAGGCCCTGCCTGCCCTGCTGTGCCTGCTTACCCGTTCGCAGCCGCCTTCTATTGGCCGGACATCCGCGAGCGCAGATCATTGACCTCTTCCGACAGGCGAACCAGCCTTGAGGTTAATTGCGCCCGCGAAGAGTCAATCGAAGACACGGTTTCCCTCAGCCCCGCCAGATCTTTGCGAACGGCATCCAGCTGGCTGCCGCTGGACAGGTTATTGGTGGCCTTTTCCAACGCCGCAATACGGCTTTCCAGGCCATCAATGGTGAGGTTTTGCTCTCGCTCGAAACGCAACAGCTGGCGCTCCACCAGCTTGTCCACTCCGGCCAGGGATTCATCCAGCTTCGTCAATTGTGAGGCATTCTCCTGGCCAGTTTCGCGAACGGCGGTAAGCTGCCGCTCAAAGTCCGATTGAACCTTGTCCAGCCTGGAGGACACCGTTGCCTCCAGCTCCTTGACCGAGGCAGACAAAGCTTCCCGCTGGCTGTTGCCGCTATCCACATCTGACCTCAAGGATTCCAACTTGGCCTGGTGGTCGTCGAGCCGCTTGCGGTTGCGGTCATTAGCAACCCCCCACAGCTTGGCGATCTCGCTGTCAGCCGTATTGAGGCGTTCCTTGTGGGACGCCAGCGTGTCTTCAATGGATTGCCCTTTCTCCTGCAGGTTCTCGCCGGTCTCGGAAAGTTCCCCCTCAAACCGGGCCAGCGCCAGTTTGCTTTGGCGCGCCCAGTAATCCGCTTCTTCCAGCTGACCTTCCAGTGCCTGTATACGCTGCTCTTGCTGATACCAGCCAGCGCCCGCCGCTCCGGCAACAATCAACAGCGCGATCAACAACACTGCACTGCGGCCCGAACCACCACCGCCAGATGTTTTCCGGCGTTTTCCAGCAGGTTTGCCCGGGCCGCCATTACCGGCCGACTCTGGCACGGGTGCTTGGCGTTTTTTGCGCTCTTCCACTTTATTGCCGGGCACGCCGGTACGTACTTCATCATCATCTGGACGGATTGGTTCCATAACAGCTCCGGTATATGGACGGTAACGTTAATAAAGCACGATAATACCCGTACCTTGCGACTCAGCAAAATGACGGCCAGGAGAGCTGACAGTATGCGCTCCTTGGCCATCGACTGTTTGCATGGCCACGGGGCCTTACATACAATGTCCGGCTTTCTCACATATCAGGACTGTTGCATATGCAGCCGCTTGTAGGACTCATCATGGGCTCGAAGTCTGACTGGCCCACCATGGAACACGCCGCCGAGATGCTGGACAAGCTGGGCGTGCCTTACGAGACGAAGGTTGTCTCTGCCCACCGTACGCCGGATTTGCTGTTTGATTATGCCAAGACTGCCTCTGATCGGGGCCTGAAGGTGATCATTGCCGGCGCGGGCGGTGCTGCTCACCTGCCTGGCATGGTCGCGTCACAAACGTCACTGCCAGTCCTTGGTGTTCCCGTCCAGTCCAAAGCACTCAACGGTCTTGATTCGCTGCTGTCCATCGTACAAATGCCCGGCGGCATTGCGGTTGGCACCCTGGCAATTGGTAAAGCCGGTGCCACTAACGCTGGCCTGCTGGCGGCTCAGATTATCGGTACATTCAAGGACGATGTCCGTATAGCGGTCGATGAGTTTCGCGCTACACAGACACAGACAATCCTGGATAATCCTGATCCCAGCGATCAATAATCAGGCATCGGACTTTGGTGTACGAGCGGGTGGGGGATGCTTTCCAAAACACGCTCCTTGCGGCACATCCATGTGGCGCTTGGGCTCCGCCATCCATGGCTCCGCACAGTTTTGGAAAGCATCCCCCACCCACTCCCCGAACTAATGCAGATGCCTACTAATTAAAGGCAGGAGACAACGAATGAGAATTGGTGTTTTAGGGGCCGGTCAGCTTGGCCGGATGTTGGCTCTGGCTGGCTACCCGTTGGCCAAGACGTTTGTTTTCTATGATATGTCAGGTAATCCCAGTGCCGGGCTGGGTGAAGTGATTATTGATCGAGACGGTCAATACCTGGACGACCTCATTTCCCGGGTAGATCGGGTCACCTATGAGTTCGAACACTTGCCGGTGGACGTAGCAGAGCGAATTGCCAAAGAAAAGCCGGTTCACCCCTGCCCCCGAGCGCTGCAGGTTTGCCAGAATCGAGAAGCTGAAAAGACGCTCTTTGGCGAGCTTGGCATTCCCACACCAGAATGGAGAATTGCAGACAGCGCAGAGTCATTGCAGGCCGCTGCCGAAGAACTCGGTTGCCCGGTGGTTGCCAAATCCAACACCGAAGGTTATGACGGCAAGGGACAGGCAGTTCTTCGTTCACCGGAAGACGCAGCAGAGGCCTGGAAATCCATTGGTCATCCGCGTCTGATCGTCGAGAAATTCGTCGAGTTTCGCCGCGAAGTCTCCATTATTGCCGTGCGTGCCGAGGATGGCGAACTGGCCTTCTATCCGATGGCGGAAAACGCTCATCACGAAGGCATCCTGCGTTATTCCATTGCTCCGGCACCAAAGCTGGAAAAACATGTCCAGGAAGACGCAGAACGTTACATCAAGGCGCTGCTGAACGAACTGAATTACGTCGGCGTACTAACGCTTGAACTCTTTGAAACCGCCGAAGGTCTGGTCGCCAACGAAATGGCACCGCGGGTCCACAACTCTGGGCACTGGACCATCGAGGGTGCCATGACCAGCCAGTTCGAGAACCACATCCGCGCCGTGAGCGGCCACCCCTTGGGAAGCACCGACGCTCGCGGTGTCAGCTGCATGATCAACATTATTGCCGAGCATGGCGACATTGAACGAATCCTTGAACTGCCTTACGCTCATGTACACCTCTACAATAAAGGCGAGCGCCCGGGCCGGAAACTTGGCCATGTGACCGTTCTGGCGGACAGCTACGAAGAATTGGTCTGGCGGGTAAAGAACTGCGCCCAGTTTTTACCCGGTTGTCCAGAGTTTAAGAGCACCCTGTCTGAGCAGTAGGCAGGGTGCACACAAGGGGTTGATATAACTCAAAGCGCCCCTATATTTAATAATGGCTTACATACACATAAACAGAGAGAATCAGGGAGAACGACCTCATGGCATTTGAACTTCCCGCACTGCCCTATGAAAAGAACGCACTGGAACCACACATCTCTCAGGAGACTCTTGAGTACCATTACGGCAAGCACCACAACACTTACGTAACCAAGCTCAACGGTCTGGTCGAAGGCACCGACAACGCCAACAAATCGCTCGAAGACATTATCAAGAGCGCCAGCGGCCCACTGTTCAACAACGCTGCCCAGGTCTGGAACCACACCTTTTACTGGCATTGCCTGAGCCCGAACGGTGGTGGTGAGCCTACGGGAGCGGCCAAGGACGCGATCGAAAAAGCCTTTGGTTCTTTCGAAGACTTCAAGAAAGAATTTAACGACAAGGCCGCCAACAACTTTGGTTCAGGCTGGACCTGGCTGGTGAAGAAGGCCGACGGCAGCGTTGCCATTGTTAATACCAGCAATGCCGAAACGCCGCTGACAACCGCCGACAAGCCGGTACTGACGGTCGACGTCTGGGAACACGCGTACTACATCGACTATCGCAATTCCCGTCCGAATTATCTGGAAGCGTTCTGGAAACTGGTTAACTGGGATTTCGTCAACGAAAACTTGGCATAACTGCGCTTCGGATACCTTGCAGGTCACAACCTGCACGCAAAAACGCCCGCGCATTCGCGGGCGTTTTCGTATCTGTGATACAAACGATCTTACAAATTGATACACCCGTAGCCTGAATTATCTGGAAGAATTGCCGATACTGGGTACAGTAGGTGAAAACTGAACCATACTTGAAAAAGAATATGTCAGCCGAGAGCCCCTTTGCCCCAGGTGAGCGATACCGGGTCTCATTCAGTTGGAACGAATCAAACAGGCCTCCATG
The DNA here is from genome assembly GCF_002375325.1 of Marinobacter sp. UBA3604. Lineage (NCBI taxonomy): Bacteria > Pseudomonadati > Pseudomonadota > Gammaproteobacteria > Pseudomonadales > Marinobacteraceae > Marinobacter > Marinobacter sp. UBA3604. Next base: position 26,288 of record NZ_DFMB01000004.1, on the reverse strand, counting down.
CAAAATTCTTATGAGGTAGAACATCGCCTGGGGTACCGGGTGCTGCGATGGGTACTCGCCGTGGCGTTAATTAGCGGGGTCATCGTCAGCACCGTACAGGTCATCCTTGATGCCGGACGGGTATCGCAGTCTCTCGATGATCAGGCGCGGCAAACCATGGCACTGGTCAAGGACGCATCAACCCAGGCCGTTTTCAGTATCGATGCTGACCTTGCCCAACAGGTGGTCGACGGCCTGTTTGCTCAGGAAGCCATGCGTGTCGCACGCATCACCCACCCCGACGGCGAACCTCTCGGCAGCCGTGACCGCCCTTTGAAGGAAAGCGCCTCCCGCCGGATTACGGACCCGATTTTTGAATCTGAACGTTACTATCGCAAAGAACTTTCCCGGGGCACTGGCACCGGCAATGTTTACGGTTACCTTGAGCTAAAGTACGACACCGGTCCGGCTGCCCGAACCTGGCTTGAGCGCGCCTCTATCACCTTTGCCTCCGGCATCGCTATTGCCGTCATTCTCGGAATGGTGCTGTTTGTGGTTTTCCATCTACTGCTGACGCGCCCACTGCTACGAATTGTACGCTCTGTTAAACAGGTCAACCCGGATCACCCCGATGACAATCTGATTCACCTGCCTCACGGCCATCAGAAAGATGAATTGGGCCTTTGGGTCAACGCCACCAACAACCTCCTGGTTGCGATTGGTGACAGCCAGACCCGACACCGGGAAGCAGAAGATCGTGTTACCCGGCTCTCAAGGTACGATCAGCTAACCGGCCTGCCCAGCCGAGACACCTTCATGGAGTTGCTCCAGGCCGATATTGCAGACGCCAGTGATGACAACTTGGTCCTGTCACTGATCTGTTGTGGCATCGATGACTTCAAGTCCATCAACGAGCAGTGCGGTTTCCGCACCGGCGACATGATCCTGCAAACCGTGGCCGATCGCCTTACGCAGAAGCTCGGCGGTACGCGCTTTACCATCGCCCGACTGGGCAGCGACCAATTTGTTGTGGTGGAGAAGGGATTGAGAGACGGATTTCAGGCCGCCGACACTGCCGACCGTATACTGGCCTCTCTAAGCAGCCCGATGATCTTCGATGAGCAGACCATCACCATGACCGCCACCCTCGGCATCGCCCTGTTTCCAGGAGACGCGAGTCAAGCCGACAGGTTGCTGCAAAACGCCGAACAAACCATGGCCCTGGCCAAGGAAGGCGGACACAATTATTTCCAATTCTACGTTGCCAGCGTTGACCAGGAAATTCGTGAACGCAAACAGCTTGAGAAAGATCTCTCCATCGCACTCCACAACCAGCAGTTCCACTTGGTTTACCAACCACAGATCAACCTGGAAACCCACCGGATTATCGGGGCGGAAGCGCTGATTCGCTGGGAACATCCAGAGAAGGGCCTTGTGCCACCGGATCACTTCATACCGGTGGCCGAGATGAACGGCAGTATCGTGGAAATCGGCCAGTGGGTTCTGGATCAGGCCTGCTGGCAGGCGGCGCGCTGGGCCAGCGACGGCATGCCCCTGCGCATTGCGATCAACCTTTCAGCGGTACAATTACGTCAGAACCACATCGTGGACGAGATTCTGGATACCCTGAAACGCCACAACATCCCCGCCGGACGTCTTGAACTGGAAGTGACCGAAACCAGTTTCATGACCAATCTGGAAGACGCCGTGAAGAAGCTGAAACGCCTGCATAAAGCGGGCATCAGCATAGCGGTGGATGATTTCGGTACCGGTTACTCTTCCCTGACCTACCTCAAGCGCATGCCGGTCCAGCATCTGAAAATCGACAAGCAGTTCATTCATGACCTGCTTGTCAACGAGGAAGACACCCGCATTGCCAACACCATCATCGACCTTGGCAAGAGTCTGAATCTGACGGTAGTGGCTGAAGGCGTTGAGACCGCGGAACAGGAATACTACCTCGCGCAGCGTGGCTGCAAACTGGCCCAGGGCTACTACTTCAGCAAGCCGCTCAAACCCCACGATTTCGAGGTATTTGTTGCTGGCTTTCACAACAAAATTGTCGAAAATAATGTCTGACCACTGAGTCACCCCACCAGGAACGCAAGGAGCCGCCCATGGGAACCACACTGATCGGCCTGATTGTTATTGCAGTTGTTGTTGTCTACATCGTGTTTATCTACAACCGCCTGGTATCCCTAAGAAACCAGTTCAAGAACGGATTTGCCCAGATTGATGTTCAACTCCAGCGCCGCCACGACCTGATTCCCAACCTGGTGGAATCGGCCAAGGCCTACCTTTCCCACGAGCGCAACACCCTTACCGAAGTGATGGAAGCCCGGAATAATGCGGTCAGCGCTCAGAAGGACGCTGCGGGCGACCCAGCAGATGGAGCCAAAATCCAGCGCCTGGGAAGCGCCGAGAACATGCTCTCCAAAGCGCTCGCCAACTTTTACGCCGTGGCGGAAAACTACCCAGAGCTTAAAGCCAACGAAACCATCCAGCAGTTGATGGAAGAGCTTTCCAGCACAGAGAACCGGGTTTCCTTTGCCCGCCAGGCCTACAACGATGGCGTCATGGGCTACAACATCTTCCGTGAACAGTTCCCCAACAACATCGTGGCCGGACTGTTCGCTTTCAAACCTTCCTCCCAGCTGGAGCTGGAATCTCCTGAGGCCCGTCAGGCGCCGAAAGTCGCCTTCTGAGGCCCGTTGCCATGGCACATCCCGGTTTTTTCCAGCGCCAGGCCAGCGCCCGTCGCAACACGGGCTTGCTGGTGGCTCTGTTTCTGGCCGCGGTCGTGATCATCACGCTCCTGGTTTGTCTGGTGGGTTATCTGGTAACCCGCAGCGAATACACCGGGCTGGCGTTTGCCGACTGGCTACTGAGCCGCCATGGGCTGTATACAGCGATAGCGGTCGTTGCCCTGATCGGTATTGGCTCTCTGATCCGCTGGGCGGACCTGTCGGGCGGTGGCGAGCGTGTTGCAAAAATGGTCGGCGCCCGTGCGATTGACCCCGCCACCAGGGACACCGACGAGCGTAGGCTTCGCAATATCGTGGAAGAAATGTCCATCGCCAGCGGCATCAGTGTGCCCGATCTTTACGTGATGGATCATGAAACCGGCATCAACGCCTTTGTGGCCGGCTATACGCCCGGCGAGGCGGTCATGGTGGTGACCCATGGGGCCCTGACACAACTCACCCGTGATGAGCTCCAGGGCGTCGTTGGCCACGAGTTCAGCCATGTTCTCAACGGCGATATGCGTCTGAACGTCCGTTTGATCGCCATCCTGGCCGGCATCCTGATGATCGGACAGATCGGTGCCTTCCTGCTCAGGGCATCCTTCCACCGCTCCCATGTATCCAGCCACTCATCCCGTGACCGTCGGGGCCAGGCTGTTTTCGGGCTGGTAGGTTTGGCGCTGCTGGTAATCGGCTATGTGGGCGTATTCTTCGGAAGACTGATTCAGTCCGCGGTATCACGGCAACGGGAAATGCTGGCGGATGCCTCCTCGGTACAATTCACCCGTAACCCCGAAGGCATTGCCGGCGCGCTGTTCAAGATTGGCCTCAAAGGGGGCTATCTGGACACCACCAGCCATGCCAGTGACATGAACCACATGTGTTTTGGCGAAAGCGCACGCATGAAATTTGCAGCATTGCTGGCGTCCCACCCTCCGGTTCAGGAGCGTATCGAAGCCATCCAGCCGGGTATGTTTGCCCGCCTTCGCAGCAGGCTTAGAGACAGCGAACCGGGAAGTGCCCTTCGATCCATGGGCTCGCACCAAACCTCCGAAACCAGTGCAGATACGGCCCATGGAGCGGTTTCCGGCTTCAGCGCAGCCAGCCCTCGCGCCTCCACATCGCCCCTGAATACCCGGCCATCGGCAGATATCTCAACAACGGTAGGCACCGTCAACAAACGCAGCGAAGACTATGCCGTGGACCTTCTCAACCGACTGCCATCAACATTTCGCAACCTGCTTTACACCCGGGCCGGCGCCATTCAGCTGTGCTATGCGCTACTGATCTACCAGCTTCCTGAGTCATCGCAACAGAAACGGCTGGCGCTGGTCACCACCAACGCCCTCTTTGCGCCCAACGCCGACCTGTTGAACAAACTGCTGCCCGCCCTTACCTCACTGGGCGAGGCAGTACGATTCCCGGCGCTGGAACTGGCCATGCCGGCCCTGAGAAAGCTCGATCCGGATGAGCGCAACCAGTTAATGTCGTGTACGGAGGTGTTGATCAGGGCAGACAACCGTCTGAGCCTCTACGAACTGGCCATGCATACCTTTCTTCGCCGCCACCTGGCGGGAGACTCGGCCCGCCCGGTTCCGGTACGCCATCGCAGCTACCGGACAGTAACCGACCAGTTGCAAGTGCTGTTCAGCCTGATGGCCCGGGCGGGTGCTCGTCAGGGCATCGACAGCCAGGGACTGTTCACTGAGGCGATGGCAGGTTTTACCGACGGACCTAAGGAGCCGGAACTTCTGGAGACGGTGTCGATCAAGCATCTGCGGGATGCGCTTTTGGTGCTGAACACCCTGTCGCCGCTGCTAAAACCGGCAATTCTCGACGCTTGCGGCCATTGCGTGCTTGCGGATGGAGAGATCAAGACCACGGAATATGAGTTGATCCGCCTGGTGGCGGATCAACTGGACTGCCCGATGCCGCCACTGGCAGCCTGAGATCAGCCCCTTGGCCGATCAGTCAGGCTGAGGCCGGAACAGCGAGTCTTTCGTTGGCGGTCTTTCCGGGTCTGGCAGGCCCAGCTTCTTGCGCACACCGAGGTTGATCTCCCACAGGCTCTGGAACTTCTCATCCGTGGCGGCCACAGCATCGGCCTTGCCAAGCATGATCGTCGGGCGCAGGAACACCAGCAGGTTGCGTTTCACCCGGCGCTCGGATTCGGAGGAAAACAGACGCCCCAACACCGGGATATCGCCCAGCAGGGGAACCTTGCTCTTATTCACCTGCAAATCATCGGTCGTCAAACCACCCAGAACGATGGTTTCGCCATCATCTGCCAGGACCGTGGTCTTGATTTCACGCTTGTTGGTAATGATATCGGAGGCGGACTCCACGCTGTCACCAATATTCTCGGTGGTCTGCTCCACCACCAACCGTACAAGACCATCGGCGCTGATAGTGGGTGTCACCTTCAGGGTGAGACCGATATCGCGACGCTCAATCGTGGTAAATGGGTTGGTTGTACCGTCACCTGTGACAGTGGACTGACCGGTACGGAAAGGTACGTTCTGGCCAACGATGATTTCGGATTCCTGGTTATCCAGGGTAATGATACTGGGAGTAGACAGCAGATTTGCCGCCGCCGAGGTCGACAGGGCCTGCAGCAGCACGCCCCAGGAAACGCCGTTTTCATTCCGCTGGCCTGCGCCAATGGTAATACCGCCGGTGGCCGGTGCAATCACCGAATCAGAAAGGATCGCACCCAATACGTCGCCCAGGCTTCGGCCGACGTTGTTGAAGTTGGTGCCGGCTATTGGCGTGGACTCGCCGGATTCATCACCCAGTGCCAACTGGACGCCCAGATCCTGCCCCAGCTCGTCGCTGATTTCGACGATGGCCGCCTCAATCATTACCTGGGCACGGCGAACATCCAGGGCCTTAACGATCATTTCAGCTTCCTGCATCATCGACGGTTCACCGCGTACCACAAGCGCGTTCAGCCCCTCGTCGGCGAAAACGGAAAAGTTGGTGTTACGTCCGCTTCCGGCACTGCCGCCAGCACCACCAGCCCCCCCGGAAGATTCCTTGGCCACCTCACCCATCACGCCCTTGAGAATCTCAGTAAGATTCTCCGCGTCCGCGTGGCTCAGGCGAATGACCTTGGTCGTACCGCCGGTGGCTGAGGGCTGGTCCAGCTTCCTGATCAGCTCCCTCATCTTGTCACGGAAGGTTTCATCACCCCTGAGAATAAGCCGGTTGCTGCGCTCATCGGCCGTTACGCTGTACTTGCGGGCAGCGTTATCGCCACCACCCTGGCCCAATTCCGCCGGAGCCAGTTCCTGCAGCAACTCGACCATATCGCCCACCCAGGCCTCTTCGAGCTGGATCACCTCCACCTCGTATTTGGACGGACTGTCGAGCTCTCTCACAATCTGTTCGATGCGCTGGATATTGGAAGAGTGGTCGCTGACGATCAGGGCGTTGGCGGCCGCCACCCCCGCCAGGTGGCCATACTTGGCCACGAGCGGGCGCAGGATGGGCACCAGTTCGAGGGCATTGGCGTTATCGATCTGAATAACACGGGTAATCAGCTGCTCTGAGGGCACCTCCGTAAACCGCTCCAGCGACTCAGCGGATTGTTTGGCGTCCACCTGCTGAACCACCTTGATCACTTCCTCGCCGGGAATGGCGGTGAAGCCATGCACCTGCAACACGGCCAGGAACAGGTCGTAAATCTCGTCCTTGTTCATGGGGGCGCTGGACAGGACGGTCACCTTTCCCTTTACCCGTGGATCCACAACAAAGCTGTAGCCGGTGATATCGGCCACCTGGGTCACAAAGGCGCGAATGTCGGCGTCCTTGAGGTTCAGTCGCCAGGTCTCCGTTTCCTGCCCGTAAGCAACAGACATCAGGGGCATCAGCAGGGCCAGAACAAAGGCCCGGAATAATTTGGATCTGTGGTTAAGCATCTGGCGTTATTGTCCTGTATCGTTAAATCCGTTCATCGCCACTGTTCAGGTATGGCATAGCTCACGGTCAGAATGGATCCGTCCCGTTCAATTTCTATTTCCAATTGCGGCTCAGACCGCCAATTCTCAAAAAGCATCATATCCTGCTCAAGATCCCCCAGCCGCTGGCCATTGACGGCAGTGATGACGTCACCGGCCCTGAGGTTGACAGCATTGAGCATGGCATTGGAACCATCGTACACATAACCGGACGTACCTCCCTCCCCGGTCGGGCTAAGCCCGTATGGTGCAAGCGCCGCAACTCCCTGGGAATCAAGCTGTTCCCGTGCCTCACTCAGGAACTGCTCCGGCGAAGACGCCGGTTCCGCCAAATCTTCTTCCACGCCCTCAACCAGGCCAGTGGAAAGCTGTTCTTCAAACGTCAGGGTTTCGTATTGCCCATTCCTGCGAATCAGCACCCGGCCTGGTTCCACTTCCGCCAGTTCGGCGTTACCGGGCAAGACCTCACCCACACGATAGTGCTCAGTTACTCCATTGCTTCCCGCAACTATAGCACCGGAGTCCTCCGGGCGCTCTGCCACCAGCACACCTTCAAGCCTGAGGTTGAGCCTGGTTTCCGGTGCCGACCGGCGAACCACTTCTGCGACACGGGTTTGCTCTTCCGCCCTGCCAAACACCTGATGGGCCGCCAGTGGCTGTAATCGGCCGCCACCTGAAGCGCTCGCGCGGCTGTCAGAGGCGGGTGCCATGGCCACCGGGCGGTCATCCCAGGCGATGAGCCAGGTTGTCTGCGCCAGTACCAGGGCAACATAAACCACGAGGCCCGCCAGTAACAAATTGGCCAGCAGCCGGGGCAGTCGCCGGCTACCGATAACAGCCGCCATTGCTGTCACAGAGCACCTCCTGGAATCAAGGGCTGCTTGACCCTGAAGACGACATCACTGGGGTTAGCAGAATCTGGCCAGGGTTGGTCGGCCAGGTCGATCATGCGTTTATAGACTCGCAACTCCATCATACCGTTCCAGCGAATCTCGGCATCCGCCGCGGGGCCATCGCCGCCCTGCTCCGAGATGACCAGCGCAACGCCATCGGCCGTACTGTCCATCGTCGCCAGCATGGGCGGGAAATCTGCCTGGCCAATATTATTCCCCATGGGCCAGGTAACCTGGCCTCCTGCCCAGCGGCCAACGCCGTCGGCCTGGGTCACGCGGTTGTCCTGCCACGACAACACCAATCGATCAATGGTGACGTCACCTTCGATGACTGCTCCACCGCTGCGTCGGATCAGGTCCTCAAATTCAGCGACTGCCAGATGGCCACTGGCGTTGAGGGTGCCTGCCCCCTGCCACCCGAGACTAACATTGCCATCCACGGAAGACTGTGACGACGACACTGAAAAATCGACGGGTAACGATAATCCAGAAACGGACGGCATGCCCAGCCGCCACTCAAGCCTCACAGGATAACCGGCGACCACCACGCCGGCAGCGCCTGACCAGACCCTGCCAGACACCTGACTGACCTGGACTTCCGGCGGAAGCGCAACATAGGCAGACGCCTGATGCCAAAGCCATCCGGCCGGTACGAGAACCACCAGCGCCACCAGATAAACCAGCACACCGGCCAAGGTCAGCAGGAACACTTTGCCGGGTCTGAGAAAGGCTTTTGCTGGGGTTTCGCTCATACAGTGTCACAAAGATAAATGGCCGGTTGCCGAGTCTAGCAAAGCCATTTCGCAAGTTCATGACAAAAAAACAAAAAACCCCGCATCGGTGTGAACCAATGCGGGGTTTTCCGGGTTTATGGGGCCATTCCTCAGAAATTGAGAATTGGTCCGGGTCCGGTCGGCATTACATCATGCCGCCCATGCCTCCCATTCCGCCCATGCCACCCATGTCCGGCATACCGCCGCCAGCGCCTTCTTCTTCCGGCTCGTCCGCAATCATCGCCTCAGTGGTGATGATCAGGGAAGCCACGGAAGCAGCTGCCTGCAGCGCGGAACGGGTCACTTTGGCCGGGTCAAGGATACCCATTTCCAGCATGTCACCGAACGCTTCGGTAGAGGCGTTATAGCCATAGGCACCTTCACCTTCCATGATCTTGTTCACAACAACGGAGGCTTCACCACCGGCGTTGGTCACGATCTGGCGCAGTGGAGCTTCCATGGCACGGCGCAGGATGTTAACGCCCGCCTTCTGCTCTTCGTTGATGGCATCAACCTTGTCCAGGGCCGCGATGGCGCGAATCAGGGTGACACCGCCGCCCGGCACAATGCCCTCTTCAACCGCAGCGCGGGTGGAGTGCAGAGCGTCTTCAACGCGGGCCTTCTTCTCTTTCATTTCCACTTCAGAACCGGCGCCAACCTTGATGACGGCTACACCGCCAGCCAGCTTGGCCACGCGCTCCTGGAGCTTTTCCTTGTCGTAGTCGGAAGAGCTGTCTTCAATCTGCTTACGGATCTGCTCAACGCGGGCTTCGATATCACCCTGAGCACCAGCACCGCCAATAATGGTGGTGTTTTCCTTGGTGACGTTGACGCGCTTGGCAGTACCCAGGTCATCAATGGTGGTGTTTTCCAGAGACAGGCCGACTTCTTCGGAAATAACAGTGCCGCCAGTCAGAATAGCGATGTCCTGCAGCATTTCCTTGCGGCGGTCACCGAAGCCGGGTGCTTTTACAGCATTTACTTTCACAATGCCGCGCATATTGTTCACGACCAGGGTCGCCAACGCTTCACCTTCGATGTCTTCAGCAATAATCTGCAAAGGCTTACCAGCCTTGGCCACAGATTCCAGAACGGGCAGAAGCTCACGGATGTTGGAGATCTTCTTGTCAACCAGCAGGATGTACGGGTCATCCAGTTCGGTGGACATGTTTTCCTGGTTGTTGATGAAGTACGGAGACAGGAAGCCACGGTCAAACTGCATGCCTTCCACTACGTCCAGCTCGTCTTCCAGGCCACGGCCTTCCTCAACGGTGATAACGCCTTCCTTACCCACTTTCTCCATCGCGTCTGCGATAAGCTGGCCGATGGTCTCGTCGCCGTTGGCGGAGATCGTGCCTACCTGGGCAATGTTGCGGCTGTCGTCACAGGGCTTGGACAGGTCACGGATGGCCTGTACTGCTGCGATTGTCGCCTTGTCGATGCCACGTTTGAGGTCCATCGGGTTCATGCCGGCAGTAACGGCCTTGATGCCCTCACGAACAATGGCCTGTGCCAGAACGGTCGCCGTGGTGGTGCCGTCACCGGCGGTATCATTGGCCTGGGAAGCAACTTCCTTGACCATCTGGGCACCCATGTTCTCGAACTTGTCTTTCAGCTCGATTTCCTTGGCGACGGATACGCCGTCCTTGGTGACGGTTGGTGCGCCGAAGGACTTGTCCAGAACAACGTTGCGGCCTTTCGGGCCCAAGGTTACCTTAACTGCGTCCGCCAGGATGTTGACACCCTGAACCATGCGTTTACGGGCGCTGTCACCGAATCTAACGTCTTTTGCTGCCATGTCATCTATTCCTGTTCGTTAAACCCAATTCAATCGTTCAATCGGATTGCTGCGTAACCGAGCGCTTACTCGAGAACGCCGAAAATGTCGTTTTCGCTCATGATGAGCAGGTCTTCGCCGTCAACCTTTACGGTGTTACCGGCATACTGGCCAAAGACCACGGTGTCACCCACCTTTACCGCCAGCGCACGGGTTTCGCCATTGTCGAGGATACGGCCATTTCCTACGGCGATAACTTCACCCTGGGACGGCTTCTCTTTGGCATTACCCGGCAGTACGATGCCACCAGCTGTTTTCTCTTCTTCTTCCTTACGGCGCACGACAACACGATCGTGTAGCGGACGAATTTTCATTGCTCGATATCTCCAATGTCAGGTTAGGTTTGGCAATGATGGTTGCGTTAAAAGCCGGGGCTTTTAACCAACTGTTTTACAGCGGTTATTAGCCCGCAGCGAACTTGTGAGACCTATGTGGGGGTGGCCGATGCGTTTTCAACACTTCCCCTGAAAAATTTTTCAGTTTTTTTTCGGACCGCCATCGCCGTGATCACTATCCTCTCGGCCTTCGGTATTCCGGTTCAGGCGATCGTAGTCGCGCTCGGTTTCGTCGCGGTATTCCCCTTCAATAATGTCATCGTTCCTGTCGAAAGGATTTTGACGCCCGAACGGCCCTTCGCGGCCACCAAAGGGCCCCTGCCCCTGGAAAGGCCCCTGCTGGCCTGCGGTAAATGTGAAACCGCCGGACTGGCCGGCCACCACCATTCGCTTCAGGGCCTGGGCGGCGAACCAGTGGCGGGTGCCCGGAATCAGGCAAAGGAAGCCAATGGTGTCGGTGACGAATCCTGGCGTCAGCAGCAGGGCGCCGCCCACGGCCAGAATCAGGCCTTCCGCCACTTCCTTCGCTGGCAACTCACCACTATTGAGCCTCTGATTGGCTTTCAACAAGGTGGCGAGCCCTTGCTGCCTCAGCAGCGCGGCACCAATGATGGCCGTCAAGAGGACAAGGCCAATGGTATTCAGGGCGCCAATCATGGTGCCAACTTTGATCAATATCGTCATTTCGACGATGGGCATGACAATGAATAAAAACAGAAAAATGCCCAAGGGAGCCTCCGTGGATGAGCGTTGGTCTGGTTGCTGCGACCGTAAAAACCTCTGATATACTCGCCGCTTCCGCTAATGCTTAACCTTAGGGCAAAACATGAAACTTCAAGATTCCGTGATCGCAATTACTGGCGGCGGCCAGGGTTTGGGCCGAGCCATGGCTGAGTATCTGGCAGCCAAAGGGGCTCGTCTGGCGCTGATTGATCTGATGCCGGAGAAGCTGGAAGAGGCTGCAGCCGCCTGTAAGAAAGCGGGTGGCGATGCCAGAACCTATATCTGCAATGTCGCCAAGGAAGACGATGTCGAGAAGACATTTGAGGCTATCGTGGCGGATTTTGGTCAGCTTAACGGGTTGATTAACAACGCTGGCATCCTTCGGGATGGGCTGATGGTGAAGGTTAAGGACGGCCAGGTTGAGAAGCGCATGGAGCTGTCGCAGTGGCAGTCGGTGATTGATGTGAATCTGACGGGGGTTTTCCTGTGCGGCCGTGAGGCGTCTACGCAGATGATCAAGAATGGCGATCAGGGTGCGATTATCAACATTGCGTCGATTTCCCGTGCCGGGAATATGGGCCAGAGCAATTATTCTGCCGCCAAGGCGGGGGTTTCGGCGTTGGTGCCGGTGTGGGCCAAGGAGCTTGCCCGTTATGGCATTCGGTGCATGGGGATTGCGCCTGGCTTTATCGAGACTGAGATGACGGCTTCGATGAAACCGGAGGCCCTTGAGAAGATGACCGCTGGTATTCCCCTGAAGCGTATGGGTAAGCCGGAGGAAATTGCGTCTGCGGCGGCGTTTATTTTTGAGAATGACTATATGTCGGGGCGGATGATTGAGGTTGATGGGGCTTTGCGGCTCTAGGGTTTGAGCTTTGCCCCCTGTTCCCTAGCCTGAGGGGTTTGGGGGCTGGCTAGGGGGTGGCGCCAGATTTTTCTTGGAAAAAGAACTCGCTTTGCTCGGACATCTTTTTCTGGCAGAAAAATTTGGCACCGCCCCCTGCCCGACCTAACTCCGATGTGTATCAACCCAAAAAACTAAGGACGCCAGGCGAACTGTTTCATTGATATTCTTCCATCTACAACGACAACTCCTTCCTCCCGCAAGCTCTGGGCTTGCGTCTCAAAGGCCTCGCTGCCGATGGGGAAGGCGATCTGGCCATTGCTTCTGATCACGCGATACCAGGGAATGGCGTGCCCTTCTGGGAGTTTTCCCAAAGCTTTACCGATATACCGGGCCTGCCGGCCCAGGCCGGCCATATCTGCGATCTGGCCGTAGCTGGCTACACAGCCAGGGGGGATAGCGGCGACAACCTGCCAGATTTTCTGGTCTTTGGTGGGTTCGGTCATGACGACTCAACAGCTTCGTTCCGCGGTGCCAAGGCGTCCAGGCGTTCGCCTTTGCGCATCATGTATATGGCCAGCAGTATGGCGGGAACGCCCATTATGCCGGCAACCAGGAAGAATTCTGCGTAACCGAATCCGGCCACGACGATGCCGGAGAAGCCGCCGATGAATTTTCCGGGCAGTGTCATCAGGGAGCTGAACAGGGCGTACTGGGTAGCGGTGAAGGCCGCGCTGGTCATGCTGGACAGCCAGGCTATCAATGCCACATTGGCGATGCCGCCACTGAGATTGTCGGCACTGACCACCAGTGCAAGGGTGACAATGTTGGGCGGGTATTGTGCCAGAACGACGAAAAGCAGGTTGGTGGCTGCGGTCATGATGGCGCCGGCCAGCAGGATGCGACGTACGCCGTACCGTACTACGAGTACACCACCCACCAGAGAGCCGGCGATGGTCATGAAGAAGCCGAAGATTTTGGTGACGTCGGCCACCTGGGTTTTCGAGAAGCCCATGAAATCCAGATAGAAGGGGTTTGCCATAACCCCCATGGCGATGTCGGAGATGCGATACACAGCGACCATCACCAGGATCAGGATGGCGAGTTCCTTGTAGCGACGGAAGAAGTCCAGGAAGGGCCCGGCGATGGCAGCGTAGAACCATCCGATAAATCGCGCCAGGCGGGGGTTGAGGTGGGTACGCTTACTCGCCTCGTGCTCAATTTTGTCGGCGATGTCCTGGGCGGCGGCGTAGTGATTGACCCTGGGTTCCCGCACGATGAGTACCGTCACCATGCCTACGCCAACAAGCAGCGCCATCACTTCGTAAGACACCTGCCAGGACCAGAACTCCGCAAGATACAAGGCCCCGGCCCCCGCGACCAGCAAAGCCAGCCGGTAGCCGAAGATATAGGTGGCCGCCAGTGCCGCCTGCAACCGCTCTTCCGCCACTTCGATCCGGTAGGCATCAATCGCCACGTCCTGGGTGGCGGACGAGAAAGCCACCAGCAAACCGCAGAACGCCATCATCTCCGGTGCCACGGTGGCGTCCACGTGGGCCATGAGGTACAGGCCCGTTGCGATGCCCGCCTGAGCCAATAATATCCAACTCCGGCGCTTGCCCAGCAGCCTGTCGAGAATCGGCAGTTTCAACCGGTCCACTACCGGCGCCCAGAACACCTTGATGGAATAGGTTATGCCCAGCCAACTGAAAAAACCGATGGTGGCCGTTTCCACCCCGACATCCGCCAGCCTTGCGTTCAGGGTGGAGAACACCAGCAGGAACGGCAGGCCGGCCGAAAACCCCAGAAACAGGAGCGCAATGACCTGCCAACGTGTGTAGGTGTGGAGGGTTTCCTTAAGTAACGCCAGGGTGTTGCCGGATAAAATGGTGTGGCTCCCGGTTCAGTCGCGGAAATTATTGAACTGCAGTGGAATATCCAGCTCGGCTTCCTTTAACAGCGCAATCGCCGTTTGCAGGTCATCGCGTTTTTTCCCTTTTACCCTTACTTTGTCACCTTCGATGCTGGCCTGGACCTTGAGCTTACCGTCCTTGATCATCTTGACGATCTTCTTGGCCATGTCGGTTTCGATTCCCTGCTTCAATTGCAGATGCTGCTTGACCAGTTTGCCGGCTTTGCTTTCTCCGTCTTCGGATAGCGCCCGGGAATCGATATTGCGCTTGGCGAAGGCCATGCGCAGCATGTCCATCAACTGCTCCAACTGGAATTCCTGCTCGGCGCTGATGGTGATGCCTTTGTCGTCCAGTTCGATGTCCGCGTCCACGTTCTTGAAGTCCCAGCGATTGCCCAGCTCGCGCTTGGCCTGGTCCACGGCGTTGGTCACTTCGTGCATGTCGATTTCAGAAACGATGTCAAAAGAAGGCATGATGTGTTCTCACTTTTTACAATTATCCACGTCAGGGCACGTACAAAACGCTATACTGGTGCCCTTCTGGTTGCGCAAGGTGCCAAAGCATACCAAGACCGGGCCGGCACCGCATCTGACAATGGACTGGTGAGTAGTAGTTAACAATGCCAAATCTTGATCTTCCCATCCTCGTGGTAGACGACGCCAAATTCAGCAGTATGGTGGTGGGCCGAACCCTCCGCAATGCAGGGTACCGCGACGTGCGAATCGCCAACAATGCCCCTGCCGCGCTTGAGTTTATTGACCAACGCCCAGTCAGTGTGTTGATTGCTGACTGGTTGATGCCGGAGATGGACGGGCTGGAGCTGACCGATCAGGTCCGCCAGCAGGATGAGCAGAACAACCACTACACCTACGTGATCCTGCTCACCGCCCGGGAGAGTGTGGAGGCCCTGTCAGAAGCATTCGACCGGGGCGTCGACGACTTCATCTATAAATCGGACATGACCAAGCAGCTGATTCCAAGAATTTTCGCGGCCGACCGCATGGCGGACCGCCAGAACACCCTTTTGCGCGCTAACTCCCTGTTGATTGAGAACAACCGCGAACTG
This sequence comes from Marinobacter sp. UBA3604, assembly GCF_002375325.1. Classification (NCBI taxonomy): domain Bacteria; kingdom Pseudomonadati; phylum Pseudomonadota; class Gammaproteobacteria; order Pseudomonadales; family Marinobacteraceae; genus Marinobacter; species Marinobacter sp. UBA3604. The sequence goes on along the minus strand of NZ_DFMB01000004.1, from coordinate 11,222 downwards.
GAAAGCAGTAACATCATTGATCTTGAAACGGGCCTCTGCAACAACCGTTATGCCCGGGATAAGCTGGGCAAATGCCTGCGGCAGGCGGAGTCCCGTGGCGGCGCCTCTGCCTATGTGTTGTGCGGCATTCGCAACTGGCAGGAACTCAAGCGTAAACATGCGCCCTCGGTGATGAGTGAGCTGGCCGTTGGCATCGCCCGCCGCCTGAGCCATCTGATCCGGCCCATGGACTCCCTGTGCCGCGTGGGCGACAACCAGTACGCGATTATCGCTCACTTCCCAAACAGCGATCATTGCTCCACAACCGCTTTTCGCCGCGTATTCGACGGCATTAACCACAAAGCTCTGAAGACCACGGCGGGCTACATCTCGGTTGAGGCGGGCATGGTGCTTTGCAGGGCGGATGCCCAACACGGCACCCCTTCGGTCCAGGAGATGGAGCGTGCAGCAGTTCAGGGCTTGGTGGATGCCTATGAGACCCGACGGTTTACCGAGACCAAACCAGAGCTTGAGAAAGCCTGAAGCAGAGTGTCGGATTACGCTACGTAACACTGCGACACACATCATAAACAGACTTCCATGAGCGAAAGCCCTATTCTGAAATTGTGGATTTAAGCAGTATCCCCCATGGCGGAGGAGCCGAGTAGTACCTCCGCCGCCAAATGGGGAAAGTCCGCAGAATTAACGAATTTTTCAGGCACTTTCGTTCTTTCCTTGTTTTTAAGCCAGCTTCTTAGCTGGCTTTTTTCTTTTCTGCTTCCGTTATACTGATGGCAACAATAACCCCAAGACGTTGCCGTAATCATGAAGACCCTCGGAACCGCCTCCGTAGCAGCCCTAAGACAATATGTCCGCGCCGCCAATGCCCAAGGCCTGGATACCTCAGCACTGTTCAACAAAGCCGGGCTTGACGCATCGATTCTCCAGACCGACGACGAGCGTATAAACGGCGAGCAGTTCCAGGCATTCATACGGCTGCTTTGTGAACAAAGCAATAACCCCATCCTCGGCCTTGAAACCGGTGACTTCGTGCAACCGGGGTCCTACAGTGTTCTCGGGTATATCACCATGAGCTCCGCCACGCTGGGAGAAGCAGTCGCTCGCATTGCCCCGTTCGAGAAACTGGTCGGCGACATGGGAACGACGCAAATTGCGGGTAGCGGCGATCACATCAGACTGATCTGGGCCTGCAACTACACCGACCCGGTCGTTCGCCCCCAGATGGTGGACAACGTCTTCGCCTCCTGGATCAACTACGCCCGCTGGCTGGCCGACAACAACGCCGCCTCGCCAGTGGAAGTTCACCTCGAACACCCTTCCCCCGGGCCGGAGCTGGAGAGCGCCTACACGGAACGCTGGGGCTGCCCGGTACGTTTTCGTTCCAACGAAGACGCCATTGTTCTGCGCAAAGACCTGCTGAGCACTCCCCTGCGCCAGCCTGACCCACTGCTGCGAAAAACCCTGGAAGCCCACGCCCTCAGCCAACTGGCCACTCTGGACACCGACACAGCCCTCACCAACCGGGTTAAACACAGCATTCGCAAACAGTTGATGCACGGCATCACCCGCCAGGACATGGTCGCAGACCATCTGGGCATGACCAGCCGAACGTTGCAGAGAAAACTTAGTCAGGAAGGTGTTTCGTATCAGCAGTTGCTGGACGAGGTAAGGCAGGCAATGGCGGAAGATTTTTTGGCGAACAGCGAACTGGGCATTCCGGAGATAGCGTTGAGGCTGGGGTACAGCGAAACAACGTCGTTTCACCGAAAGTTCAAAGCAGAGACGGGGAAGACGCCCGGAGAGTTCCGGGCGTCACGGGAGGCCAGTTAAAGCTTGCGACCCTTGCCAGCCGCAATCCTCAACCGAAGCGCATTCAGCTTGATAAAGCCTTCAGCATCCTTCTGATCGTAGGCGCCCTGGTCTTCCTCGAAGGTCGCAATCTTCTCATCGAACAGCGAATCGTCAGACTTACGCCCAACCACATCCACATTGCCCTTATAGAGCTTCAGGCGCACGGTACCGTTTACATAAGTCTGGGTCTGGTCGATCAGCGCCTGCAGCGCTTCCCGCTCAGGGGACCACCAGTAACCGTTGTAAATCACCTCCGCATAACGCGGCATGATGCTGTCCTTCAGGTGCGCCACTTCGCGGTCCAGGGTGATGGACTCAATCGCACGGTGGGCGCGCAGCATGATGGTGCCACCCGGAGTTTCGTAGCAACCGCGGGATTTCATGCCCACATACCGGTTCTCAACAATGTCCAGACGACCAATCCCGTTCTCGCCGGCGACCTTGTTCAGGTGTTCAAGCACCTCGTGAGGCTTCATGGCCTGGCCATCAATCGCCACGATATCGCCTTTCTCATAGGTCACTTCGATATAGGAAGGCGTGTCGGGCGCTGCTTCCGGAGACACACTCCAGCGCCACATATCTTCCTCGGCTTCCGCCCAGGGGTCCTCCAGGTTGATGCCTTCATAAGAGATATGCAGCAAGTTGGCATCCATGGAGTACGGACTCTTGCCCTTCTTCTTCTCCACCGGAATGTTGCGCTCGTCGCAATAAGCCAGCAGCTTCTCACGGGAATTCAGATCCCACTCACGCCAGGGGGCAATCACCTTCACACCCGGCTTCAGCGCGTAGGCACCTAACTCGAAACGAACCTGATCGTTGCCTTTGCCGGTAGCGCCGTGGGAAATCGCGTCCGCACCGGTTTCGTTGGCAATCTCAATCAAACGACGGGAGATCAGCGGGCGTGCGATGGAGGTACCCAGCAGGTACTCCCCTTCGTAGATGGTGTTGGCGCGGAACATCGGGAACACGTAGTCACGAACGAATTCCTCGCGCAGGTCCTCAATGTAGATTTCCTTCACGCCGAGCGCTTTCGCTTTCTCACGCGCCGGCTCAACTTCCTCGCCCTGGCCGATGTCGGCGGTGAACGTCACCACCTCACACTCATAGGTATCCTGCAACCAGCGAACGATTACCGAGGTATCCAGGCCACCGGAATACGCCAGAACCACCTTTTTAATATCAGACATGCCCTTGCTCCAGACTGAACAGAATGGATGTATCAAAAATAAGGGGCGTATTGTACGGGACAGCGGGGGGAATGGCTATTGGGGCAAGAGGGCGGCCTCGTTACTGGCCGCGGATGCCACCGGCAGGGCGCCAGGTGGCATCTTGGATAGAATGCACGGTATTCACACCAGAACGTCGTATTCAGACAGCCTGCTGTTGCTTGGAGGTAGCCTCTTCGCGGATGCCATCCCAGCCGTCTTTGATTGAGCGCAGAAGGTCCGCGACTTCATCAAGCTTAGCGACGTCATTCTTGGCATTCGCTTCAAAAAGGGTCCGCTCCATGTAGTCATAAAGCGATTCCAGGCGCACGGCCAGATCGCCACCCTTCTCGAAATCCAGAAAGCCACGGAGGCCACCGATGATTTCAATCGCTTTGGAAATCAATCGGCCTTTGCCCTCAAAATCCTTCGCCTGCATCCTGGCTTTGGCCATGTTAATGCGTTCCAACGCTCCGTTGTAAAGAAGCTGGATCAGCTTGTGAGGATCGGCATCCGTAATGCTGGTTTGGGCGTTTACGCGTTGGTAAGCCTGTAAACCGTTCATAAGTGACCTCTTTATTCGCTTTTCGTGCAATAAACATCAATTGTTATTGCGATTATTCTGTGGTGCCAGCGCAGCAAGCTGCTGGCTCACAAAGTCCTGTGTACTGTTCAGTTGCGAGATCAATGAATCCGCAGCTGTAAATTGACTCACCAGGCGCTCTCGATAGGCTGTAATTCTCTCTTCCAGCCGAATCTGATTTTCCTGAATTCGCTCCAGATCGCGGTTCAGGCTCTCGGTTCTGGTATCAATTGCACCATCGGCACCGACAAAGTTGGTGATCAGGTCAACCGTACGTTCGCCAACACCTTCAATAAATTGTATCGAGCCTCGACTTCCAGTCTGATCGCCCAATATTTGTACCTGGAGCCCAGACGCAGCACCGCTGTTTTCGCCCAGAAACAGTGTTTGCCCTTCGCCTTCAGCTGTTCTTCCGTCAATGGTACCCGCAACATCGAGGCCATCCGTGCTTGTGGCGGCATCCAATCCAAACGTAGCCGCGCTTTCAGCGGACGACAAGGTGACCGAAGACTCGCTGCCGTAGGTGGAGGAAGAGAAAACCAGCTCATCCCCAGCCCCCAGGCTCACCTGAACGGACCCATCTGACGCGTTCAGCGCGTTGTTGCTATTAAGCTGAGCCTGAATCTCGTCAACCAGATCCTGTGCACTGTTGTAAGTCTGCTGTGTAAGCTGAAGGTTAACGGAGGTATCACCATTAACCAGCAGTGAAAACTCATCATTTGTTCCGTCAATAGTAACGGGAAAAGTGGCTGCGGCATTCCCGGCAAGCGTGCCCTGGGTCGCAGCCTGGGTCACGTTGATATCATAGGTTCCAGGTTCGGTGTTTACACCACTGCGAACAAACTCTACCTGGCTGTCGGTAGCCCTGCCCTGTTCGGCAAACAAAGCCGTGACATCGTCCGGATTAGCCTTTAACTGCGCCATGAACTCTTCGCGGTCAAATTCCAGAGAGCCAGTCTCGAAATTTGTGGTAATACCCACATCCGCCAGACTTCGGACACTTGCGTCTTCAAGCCCGGGAACAACGCGGGTCAGCACTTGGCGGAGTTGGTTCTGAATACCCCGAATAACGCTATCGCCAGTCAGAAGGCTTCCGCTACCGCTCTCTGCATTGAATCCTGCCAGCGCATCAATGGTTTCCTGCAGGCCATTAAATTTCTCGACAAAGCCCTGGACACGGTCTGCTACCGCACCGAGATCCTGTTCAACCTTAACCGTGGACGTACCAGTGGCAGTCAGATCAAATGTCAAACCATCAATGACGTTCTCAAAACTATTGGTAGAACGGGTAACCTCTACGCCATTGATACTCATCACGGCGTCCGACGCGGCGATTGTCTCATTGAGACCGGCGCCCGCATCCATTGATGTGTTAAACGCAAAACGGGAAAGCCCCTGGGCATCGGTATCCGTGCCGGCGCTGTCGCCCGATACGGAAATACTAACGGCGTTTGCCGTACCGGTTTCGTCTGCCGATAGCACGAGCTGGAAACCACTACCGGTATCGATTACGCCCGCTGAAACCCCTGCATCAGAATCGTTGATTGCGTTTGCCAGGCCCTGCAACGTGTCGTTACTGCTGTCTATAACAATATTGGTGGTGTTGTCACCAACAGAAAGCGTCATTGTTCCCTGGCCAACACTGGTCTTGTCGCGATCCGCGAATACATCACGCGACGCGAGCGCCTGAGCGCTGGCGAGACTTGTCACATCGACACTGTAAGTACCGCGGTTAGCCTTGGAGCTGTCCACAGACACAGCAACGTCTTCGTTGGACGACGTTGCAGAAAAGGCTTTGAGATTATCTGGAGCACTCAATTGCCGCATTGGAAGGCGCAGCTCTGTTACTGCACTGCGAAGCGTGCCATAGGCAGAAATCAGCGCCTGGGTGCGCTCGGTTTTCTGAGCCAAACGATTTTCCGTCGGTGCCCGTTCCGCTTGCACCAACTGATCGACCAACTCGGAGGTCAGAACACCAGACCCGATACCCAACGATGATATATTTGCCATAGTATGTGCCTCCTCAGGAGGGCAATTTCCAATGCTATTCCATATATCGGCCTGAAGCGGCAAAACTTTGCCTTTTCTACCGACCAATTTGTAACCACATGTAAGCAAAACACCGCCGGCCCCTTTCGGGTGCGGCGGTGCTGAACAACCGTTTTCAACGTCAGGCCAAGAGCGGCAAACTCTAGACCTTCGTGTTGAATAACGTCAGCGGTTCATCCTGCTGCAAGTTTTCTGCCAACCTCAACGCAACTTCATCCGGAATTTGCCGAATAACCTCTTGGGTGGACTGATCGACGACCTTGACGATCGTCTGTCCCCGCTCGTTATCCACTTCAAACTGCAAATCCCTCTGGACCGTCTGAACGAAATCGTTCAGTTGAGACACGGCATCATCCAATTTCTCTTTCTGTGCCTCACTGCGCCTTTCGAGCCTCTCAGCTTTCGAAAGTTCCTGAGCCCCGGACAACAACTCCGAACGCTCAGCAAGACCAGGTGATGAAGGTGCAGTCAGGGCGGAGGCATTCCTGCCTTCGGCCTGAGATGACGAAATTGCCCGAGCCGGAGCTTGCTCGCTGGAACGAATCAGCTTCAAATCCGGGCCATTCAGGTTAACGCCATTCATAGCTCACCTCGCTATCCTCATACAGCAGTAAACCGGGGCCCAAAGACCCCGGCCTTGCCGTTATGCCCCTGTTACTGCAGGAGGGACAGAACCTGCTGCGGGCGGGCATTCGCCTGCGCCAGTACAGAGATACCAGCCTGCTGGAGAACCTGCGCCTTGGACAGCTTAGCAGTTTCAGATGCGAAGTCTGCATCCAGAATCCGGCTGTTAGCGGCCGACAGGTTTTCGGCAGTTGTGCTCAGGTTGGCGATTGTGGATTCAAACCGGTTCTGGGCAGCACCCAGGTCGGCGCGGATACCACTGATCTGCTCAAGAGCCGCATCTGCAATCTCGATTGCGCTGTTAGCGCCTGCAACAGTACCGATGTCGATAGAAGACACTGACTGGAGGTTAGAACCAACCACGGTGTCTGCTGCAACGTTCAGAATGCTACCAGCGGTTTCCGCAACCGAGGAACTGACTGAGAACGCACCGGATGAGGCGAACTCAACAGAACCAGAAGCAATCGTGCTGTCAGTGCTGCCAGCGGTCAAAGTAACCGCCGTCGGATCACCACTGCCCTGCAGCGTGGCGGTACCGGTAGCGTTACCTGAGTTGGCAAAGTCCTGCAGACGGATGTCTTTACCATCAGCCTGGGTCAGTGTGATTTCGCCACCGTTTGCTTCAGCCGTAACACCAGTGGTGCCTGAGGTATCGTTGATCGCTTTGGCCAGCGCACCCAGGTCAGTGGTAGTTACCGCTGCGGAGATGGTCGCTGTGTCGCCACCACTACCAAGCGTGAAGGAAACCGTACCATCGTCAGACAGACCAGCGAGGGTTGCCGTGGTCGATGCAGTAGCCGTTACACCAGTCGTGCCGGTTTCAGCGTTAACAGCAGCCGCAATCGCTTCTGCAGTATCGCCCTGGGTAATACCAATGACCTCAGAGCCTTCAGTTCCAGAAACGGTGATGTTCTGTGTAGCAATGGTGTTGTTGGCAACCGTTGCCACATCAGCCGCAGCTACCGCAACAGAACCTGTGCCCTGGCTGACAGTGGTATCACTTTCACCGGATACGGTGTTGTTACCAAGGTCGGCACCACGAGCACCGGTCACGGATACTGAGATGGTCTGGTTAGCGTTGGCACCAACCTGGAATGACTGAGCAGTGAAGCTGCCATCCAGAAGGTTGAGGCCGTTGAACTGGGTAGTACCGGCAATACGGTCAAGCTCTTGCTTCAGCTGGTTTACTTCGCCCTGAAGTGCAGAGCGGTCAGAAGAAGAGTTAGTCGAGTTGGCCGACTGAACAGACAGCTCACGGATACGCTGCAGGATATTGGTGGTTTCTTCCAGAGCACCTTCAGCAGTCTGAGCCAGAGAAATACCGTCGTTGGCGTTACGCTGCGCAACGTTCAGACCAGAGATCTGGGACTGAAAACGGGTCGAAATTGCAAGGCCAGCAGCATCGTCCTTGGCGGAGTTGATACGCAGGCCGGATGACAGACGCTCCAGAGCTTGGTTAGAAAGCTCCTGGGATTTGTTCAGCTGGTTCTGAGCTGACAGTGACGCAACGTTAGTGTTAATACCGAGAGCCATATTGCTTCTCCTTCGACATATGTCGTTATTTCATGGAAAAGGAATGGCGCCCATTTTCAGTTTGGGAGCGCCTCCCTGTTATTGCGCTTAACGGCGCCCCCGTCCGTACCTTTAGAAAAAATTAACGGTATTTTGTAAGGGAATGTAAAAGCGGCAATAGTCTTCCTTATACCGCTATATGCTGACGATTGGATTCATGCCCCAAACATCAAAACGACCAATAAAACCAATACTAATCAATATCTTAAAAACAAAACTCCGAAACTGGCACAACCTTCGCTTACCTCCCTGCAAAACGGCAATTAAATGAACTTCCGCCGGCAAGGCGTCCATTTTGATCGGGCACCGGGTTACCGGCATCTCTGAGCAGGGAGAAATGTTATGCCTCAGATCATCAACACCAATATCGCGTCGCTGAATGCTCAGCGAAACCTGAACACTTCACAGGAAGACTCCAACGTTGCCCTGCAGCGGCTGTCATCCGGCCTGCGCATCAACTCCGCCAAGGACGACGCTGCCGGGCTTGCCATCTCTGAGCGATTCACATCGCAGATCAAAGGCCTCAACCAGGCCATTCGAAACGCCAACGACGGTATTTCTCTGGCTCAGACTGCTGAAGGCGCGCTGGGCGAATCCGGGAACATCCTGCAGCGCATTCGGGAACTGGCGGTACAATCCGCCAACGCAACGAACTCCGCATCTGACAGGAAGGCCCTGCAGTCCGAAGTAAACCAGCTAAAAGGCGAGCTGGAGCGCATTGCCACTACCACCGAGTTCAACGGGCTGAAACTCCTGGACGGCACCTTCCAGGCCCAAAAATTCCAGGCTGGCGCCAATGAAAACCAGAGCATCGCCGTTTCCATCGAAGGCGCCCGAACCGCCGACCTGGCCAACAACACGCTCGACGCGGCCAACGCAACCCTGAACCAGGGCACCGGTTCAACAACCGCAGCGAATGCGACGTTACCCGCACAAAACACGATCGCCACGCAGAATCTCACCATTTCCAGCTCGTTGGACAGCCAGGTGGTGCCCATTACAGCAGGTGACACGGCAGAAGACATCGCCGCAGCCATCAACGACATCGGTGCCACGACGGGTGTGAACGCGACGGCAAGAACATCGGCGACCCTGAGCAACACCGCTACCACGCCAATCGCCGTGCCTCAAACCGTGTCGCTCACCCTTTCCAATGGGAGCAGCTCAGCGACCATTTCCGCGCAGATCACCGATGCAAACGACCTCTCAGCGATTGCACGTGAGGTGAACGCCGCGTCTGGTAAGACCGGCATTACCGCGGAAGTTGCTAACGACGGCAGTATCACGCTGATTCAGGAACAGGGTAAAGACATCACTATCGAAGACTTTACCGCTGCCGGCTCTCAACAGTTGGCGGTACAGGGTAGCGGCGACCCGAGCGCCATCGAACTGACAAGTGGTGGCGCTAATGCCACACGGATTGCCGGTGAGTTGACGCTGGACTCGTCCGTTAGCTTCGCCGCGACGTCTGACGCCACCCTGGCCGCAGGCAGCGTCCTGAACAGTGCACAGAATACCGCCGCCGGCTCTACGCCTGAAGAAGTGGCAGGTATCGATATAAGCACCGTTGACGGCGCAACCAGCGCACTCGCAGTTGTGGATGCGGCATTGGAAACCATCAGTGGCATTCGTGCCGACCTGGGCGCTGCCCAGAATCGACTCGAGTCGACCATTGCCAACCTGAGCACGACCTCTGAGAACCTGTCGGCCGCGCGTTCACGAATTCGTGATGCAGACTTTGCCGCCGAATCCGCAGAACTCGCCCGCACCCAGGTGCTGCAGCAGGCCGGCTTGTCGGTATTGGCCCAGGCCAACGCAAGGCCACAGCAGGTTCTGCAGTTGCTGCAGGGTTAATCGGGTTTCGTCACAGAGTCAAAGGGGTAGCCCCATGCAAGCACAGCACAACATCCATGCCACAGACGCACAAAAAGCCCACATTGCGCGGCTCCTGCTGCAGGCGAACCTGGCCTATGCGGAGTCCAACAGTCCGGCGTCGTTGGTTCAGCGTATCAAGGCGCGGCAGGAATGCCGCGACTACCTGAATGAAGTACTGGCGCAGGAGCCGGGCAATGCGGGCGCACTGGGCTTGCTGGGGCGAGTGGAAATGGATGACGGCGCGCTTGACAAGGCACACGCCCTGTTCACCGATAGCCTGAACCATGATCCCATGCAGCCGCAGCAGTTCACCAACCTGGGTTACTGGGCGATCAAGTCCGAGCGCCCGGCTCTGTCGGAGCAGTATTTCATCCAAGCCCTTGAGATAGACCGGCAATCCGCCGCCGCCTTTGGCGGGGTTGCCCATGCCAAGCGGCTGCAGGGCCAGTTCGATGTGGCTTACCTGCACTACCGCAAACTGCTGGAGATGGGCCTGGAATGGCCGTCCATTTATAGCGGTATGCTGACCTGCGCCGAGCACCTGGATGTCAACAGGGTCGATACCAAACTGGTTAGGGACGCCATCCTCCTGCTGCGTCATGACGGCCTGCCCCACCAGGAAATCGGCCGGTTCGTGGGTACCATCATCCGCCAGCAGTACGATCTGGAAAACCCGAATGCCCAGGTGGATCTGGTCGCCGCGAGCGAAGACGAACTGCTGATCCTGGCACTGGAAAAAACTCTGATGCCAGACCCCACCGTGGAAGAGCTGGTCACGCTGCTGCGCCGAGCGGTCATTGCCGAAGTTGCGCAAACCGTTGAACTGAGGGACGAGCTCCAGCCGCTGGCGCTGGCGCTGGCGGTTTACGCCGATCGCACCGGTTACGCCCTGACAGCGGAGGACGACGAAGAGCGGCTGGCCTCCGCCATCAACGACAGCATTTGCGCCCAGCTTGCGATGGGCGAGCAACAGGACGGCATGATCGGTTCGCTGATCGTCAGTGCCATGTACGGCGCTCTGTTCCATCAGAAGTATGCTGTGCAGCTTGGCCGCTGGAACCTGGTGGACTGGCCGGTTGCCATGCAGGGGATGATGGCCGCCAGCTACTACAACCGTGCCTCGGAAGAAGCCATCAAACAGAGTTTCGACGAGAAATCAGCCGAGCTTTGCCTGGAGAAAACCGACGTTCCCCAGGCCTGGCCCAACTGGTCGAAACTCGCCTACCGCTCCGAAACCAGCCTGAAAACCATGATGGCGACCGAGCTGGGCATGAATACCGAACAATTGCCGGAAACGCTGCGGATCATGGTGTGTGGCGCACAGTCCGGCCAGCGCGCCATGGAACTGGCGCACTACCTGAAAGACGTGGAAGTAATCGCCGTAGACGAATCCCTGGCCAACGTTGCCAAGGCAACGCGACTCTCGGGTGAGATGGGCATCTGTCACCGCCGGAGTAATACTG
>NZ_DFMB01000035.1:37359-37616 GCF_002375325.1 Marinobacter sp. UBA3604 | reverse complement strand
CCGATGAGGTCGACACGTTTAATCTGGAACTGGCCGGCGAGTTCCGGGCCCTTCCATGCCCAGGCCGAATATTTCGATTCCGAAGAAGGCCAGGTGGATGTTGATGGTTATTACGTACAACTTGGCTGGATCATCACCGGCGAAAGCCGCCCTTACAAAGCCGGAGCATTCAAGCGGGTAAAACCGGCATCACCCAAAGGGGCCTGGGAAGTTGTTGCCCGCTTTGAGGATGGCGACGGAAAATACAGTGATGTGGG
>NZ_DFMB01000035.1:0-37230 GCF_002375325.1 Marinobacter sp. UBA3604 | reverse complement strand
GTGGGGCTGGCCACGACCGACGGCGAGCAGACAACACTGGGCGTTAACTATTACGCCAACAAGAATGTTCGACTGGGTATGAGCTACATGGATGGCGAAGAAGCCAATGGCGCGAGCGGAGATGAAGTTCGCGCAAGGTTCCAGTACGCATTCTGATCCTTGATCGAGCTTATGTTTGACTCGACGCCAATAACGAGGATCGTTGAAAAAAATAATCTGAAAATTCAGGTTGGATTCAACCTACCCTGATAGTATCGATCCCGAGTTAAAGAGGTTACTCAGGTTTTTAGGGCAGATCTTTCTGCCCTTTTTTTTGATTTTCTCACCAAGGTGCACACCAGCCTGGCACCACGGAACTGCTACCCGGAGTGGGTGCCAGTGACACCGACCTAGACCCGGAAATCAGCGTAAACTACGAACTGGGTGCCCGTTTGCGCCATGGCGCGCTCAACGTCGAAGCCATCGGTTTCTGCAGCCACTACAGCAATACGGGCTGCTCAGGTAACCGCAGATGTCTATATTACAACGAAAAGAATTTATAGACCTTCGTCTAAATAAAATGCAAATTCATTTGAATTGTTACCGATTGCTAACTAACCTCGTTGACGGGTCGAATAATAATATTACTCGGAGACAACAAATGAAAAGATCAAAACTGAGAACCTCCATCCAGGCAGCAACCTCCTTGCTGGTTTTTGGCATTGCGAGTCCAGCTAGTGCCATGAAGATTTTGGGCGATGCCGACCATATGACCAATCTGAAGGGCTACGAAATAGAAGTGTACGGTTACGCCCGCCTTAACGCCAGCTACGACATTGAGGAAGACATCTCAGAACCAACTCGGGCGGGCGACTTCAGCAAGATTAATACTGGAGCAGACGAAATCAACGAGGCCACTGGCTATTTCGGCGCTGACGCGACGCAAAGCAGGCTCGGCGTGAAAGCGACGCTTCCTCAGGGCGTCAAGATAGTCGTTGAGGGCGGCTTTCGGTACGGCAACCTCCGGCTTCGTCACGCGTATGGCGAGTACAAGGGCGTGATGGCGGGCCAAAACTGGTCAAACTACAACAGTTTTGTTGGCTTCATCCCGACACTCGAGTTTGACGGCATGCCAGGCAACGCAGGCAGCCAGTTCCGGACATCTCAGGTGCGTTATACCAGCGGCCCAGTGTCCGTCTCCCTCGAACAGCCCTTTAATTTCGCAAGCCTCATCGCTACCGATCCGGACATTGAGCAGAAAACAAGTCTGCCGATTGCAACCGCACGCCTGGAAGATAGCGCTGGTGCCATCTCCTACTCAACTGCCGCATTCGTGCGCCAAATTGATTACGATACCGGCACTCAAGATGACAGTGCAATCGGTTACGGCGCTTTTGGCGCGCTCACCTTCGCAGCCTCAGACACGGTGACACTGTATGGCGTTTTCAACTACGTGAACGGTGGCGACATCTACCTGTACCGGTCAGGTGACAACTATGCCGTAGATTACGGCTATGTTAATAGCTCAGGCAGCGTTGAGTTGATCAGCGGGTACGGTGCCTCAGCCGGCGCGTCCTTTGACCTGGGCGGTGGCCGCTCAATAAACACGGGCGTCGGCATGGTGGAGGTAGACTGGGATGACGCGCTGCGTGATCTTCCCGGTTCAGCCGACATTGGTAACAAACAGGAAACTAACACCATGGCGATGATTAACTACCAGTGGTCTCCTGCGAAAGCAGTGACCATGGGTGTTGAATACAGCTACTTCATGGTCGACGAAGTTGACGGTGACGATGGGGATGCGAGCCGGTTGATGTTTGCCGCTCAGTACAACTTTTAAACTGTCGTAACGACAGCGAAAGACTAGTCTTCGGCGCTTTGACTCTGAATATTTTAGGGTTGAGGTGCCGAAGGTTTTTAGGGTAAGGATTTTTTTTCGCTATTGACTATTTAGTCACAGACTCCGACCTTTCCGCCAAAAAAAGTGCTCAACTTCAACAAAGCGAGGCTGTGCTCGGCTATTCTTATCGCGAACGCCGCAATGGGTTATAGCGTATCAGTCCAGTCCAGGTAGCAAAATTTGATTTTCACGGTGATATGAATAATCGGTTCCAGGCCTACAGCAATCAGCGCGACTGGTTTAATGGGTCCGGTCTGACGGGAAAAGAAAACAGGCTTAAAGACGATGGCAAAACCGAAAATTTCGGCGAAATCAAGTATCGTCTCTGGTTTGAAGCGGCAACGGATAACGATGAAGTCAAAGGTGTCTACGCCACGGAAATTGGTGGCATTCGCTACGGCGAGGGTTCAGGTGGCGACTTTTCAGGCGATGGCGTCAACGTAGAGACCCGCTGGGCATACGTGGACTTCGCTGTACCATCCAACAGCGATCACCGAATCAAGATGGGCTTGCAACCGGTATCGGTTGATCAGCATTTGTGGAATGAAACGGCAACGGGCGTGATGGCCCAGGGTCCGCTGTCTCACATGTGGAATTATCAGCTTTTGTGAGGACGGGGTGATTCGTCTAACGAAAACGCCGCGGAATCTGCTGATGACGGCTTTGACGGTGCGGACAACTTCACCATCAATATTGACGGCGCAATGAGTCCCAACCTTAAGCTTGGTGGCTTCTTGCTATACCAGAGAAACGATCAAATCTCGGAAGGTACGGGAAACATCAACAGCATCGGCTACGAACTTAAAGCGATTGCTGATAACTCCAGATACGACGTGTCGATCGTTGGCGGAACCTTTGACTACAGAAGCCCCTCCTCTGGCGGCAACCTGTTTGTTAAAGGCACAGCTATTTACCAGACGGGCACGATAGAGGGCGTAACCTTTACTCCTCTGTCAGGTGCAGCCAGCGCGAATAACAGCTTCGATCTTTCCGCCTATTTTCTTCGCGGTGATGTCGGATATGACTTTGGCGCCACTACACTGACCTACACCGTCTGGTACTCCTCCGGAGACGACAATTCCACCGATGGAGATTTCGACGCATTTATCGCGACAGACGTCGATATCAACGAAAGTATGATTTTTCAGGAAAACTTCACGGACGACGATTACTTTGCTGAAACGCCCTACCTTCTGGACAAGGGCTACCTGCTGAACAAGGTTCAGATAGACCACAAACTGTCCAGCCAGGTCACGGTTAGCGGAATGGCCATTTATAACGCGCTCGCTGAAGATGTCACTCTTGGCGACGGAAGTGAAGATAACTCACTCGGCTTTGAGTTCGGGGGACGCCTTACGTACAAGCCCTACAGCGGTCTTGAAATTGCTGCGGAAGCGGCTTATCTGGTGGCCGGAGACGCAATGGATGCGTTCGAGGAAGCCGCTATCCGGGACGGAAAGGCTGACGAGGATATTGTTCACATCGCGGGCCGAGTCCGTTATAAATTCTAACTCGTAATGCCGAAACCTTAATTCGGTTTTAACGTCTAACGGGAACGCCACAGTCATGGCGTTCCCTTTTTTTTGCGCAAGCTCCAGGCCAATATGCCTCCACCCATCCATACTCCAACGAGAGCGCGGTCATGCACAGGAAAATTCTTCCCGTTGTGATTCTTATCGGTTTTTGTCAGGCGGCCATCGCCGATGGGCTGGCCAGGGACGAGATCATTCACGACTTCGAGGCCAGGCAAGGTGTCGTCATTCCCGGCCCTGATTCGAACACCCGGAGCACCTACATCGACCTCGGGACCTCACAGGGAGTGAGTGTCGGCGATTTATTTTCAGTGACCGACCCCGGGCAGACAGTGACGCATCCAGCCACCGGCGAGGAAATGACCCTGGAGTCTGAAGCAAGCGCCTTACTTGGCATTACGCGGGCAAACGAAAACCACTCTATCGCCAGAGTAATCAAGGGCGCGCCGCCAAAGACGGGCGAGAAAGTCAGGCGTTTCTGGGGCCTGGATGCCTATTTTATTGACCCCCAGGACCAGGGCAGAGAATTGTATTCAGAGCTAAGAAGCCAACTGCCGCACATCTATTGGCTGGGATACTCCTCGGGAGACGAGGCCAGCGCTCCTGACGGCTTCTCTGGCCTGGTGTTCAGATATACAGACTCCCGGCTGAACGTGGACCATGTGCCGGACTGGCCAATCGCCTCGTACAAGATACAAGGCAGTCAGAATGGCTTCGATCCCCAGCCATTGGTCCAAGCGGATATGGGCCAGGGTCTTCCACCATTGCCCTATCCCGAACGACGCGCCCTGCTTGAGACTCAACCAATTTCCAGCGACCTGATTGTTAACGGCCCTGAGTTACTCATTGCTGCTGGCACCGAAGACCGGATCACCGTCAGCTCTTATCAGGCCGAGGCGATACAGCAAATTGTCAGTTTCCCCATACCGCACCGCAACCGGTTGCTTTCCGTGAGGTGGTGGCAACCCGAAGGCAGCTCCAGGCTCTTCCTGGCGCTCACCACCTGGGATGGCGAAAAGGTTGAAGGGATGTTGCTCAGGCTTGACGGCGATCAAGTCACCGAGTTTCGCACCAACTTACCCTTCATGCTTGGTGCCTTCGACCTGGATGGCAATCGCACCGCAGAGACTCTTATTGGCCAGCCGTTCAACCGAAATGACTTTTATGGTCAGCCACTGCGGGAATTTTCAATCAGTGCCGATAACGCCCTGCAACAAAACACGCCTTCGCTGTCGCTACCGGCGTCTTTCAGGGTTATCGGATCGCTTTTGACCGACCTTACGGGTGACGGGAAATTCGAATCCATTTCCATTAGTGACAGTGCACTAGTGGTCAGAAACAGCTCGGACAATGTCATTCACCGGTCCGAAAGAAATGTGGGCACCGAGCTGTCATCACTGAGCTATGAGCTCAATCCAAGCCAGGCGTTCAGCCCGGTCGCTCACGTTAACATCGAACCATCGCCCGTGTTGTTGAACGGACCGGAAAACCAAAAGCGGTTTCTGATATTCCCACGAAATGGAAGAAGCGATACCCCCATTTCGTCAGTGGCGTCGACATCCACCACCAACCGGCTTGGCTCTCTGGTTTTTGACGGAACCCGATTTATCGAATCCACGGTGCCTTATCGGCTGGAGGGGCGTATCGCCGCCATGGCGCAAGAGGATGGCAAACTATGGATCCTGCTGTCCGCCGCGAATTCCGACACTGGGCGGGGCGCAGAACTGCTGTCTCTGACACCCAAAACGCTTTGAGCCCGAGGGCCGCTATCGCGATTCACTAAAGCACGACAGGGACTATCAAACACATCATTTAAATGCATTTTCTGCTCCTGATTTCAGCTCTGTTTCAGCCAGACCTGCTCTACTGGAACTGCAACACATGGAAAACGAGGTGCAGCCATGAAAATGTTAATTTCAATTGTATTTACGACTGGCCTGATTCTCAGCCCGTTGGCTCTATCAGGCCCCAATGGGGGTCTCGCGGATCGCATTAACGAAGCGAGAACCTATCCCAATAAAACCGTGGCAGTGGATTCGGACAAACAGAAGGCAAAATTCCGGGAGCACATGAGGAATTACAGTGATCACCACGGGCATGACGACCACGGCGGTGATGACGAGCACGATTGCCACTAAGACTCATACACGACGGGTGGCTGCGTTGGCCCTTCCTGCCAGGGGAAGGGTCGGCGTTGGCTGGAAATCCTCACCACCATCCCAGACCGGCCCCATCGCCGCTTCCGAAACACCGAGAATAGCCACTTCAGACATGTTTACGATGAGGGGTCAGTTCAAAGGGGCCAGAGCTTTTATGCGTTTGGCTAACCTGTACTAAGCTTCCAGTATCAACAAGCGCTTATCACTCACTATCGATAGGTGTTCCGTCTTCCATTGCACAGCGTAGCCCATGAACTTCAAACATCTGGAAACCTTTATCTGGGTAGCCACCCTTGGGAGTTTTCGCAAGACGGCCGAGCGACAAAACACCACTCAGCCCGCGATCTCCAATCGCATAGCGGCTCTTGAAGAGGAATTGGGCGTAACGCTGTTTGATCGCGATTCCGGCCGTACGATGTTGACCACCCGGGGACAGGCGTTGTTGCCCTATGCCGAGAAAATCGTCTCTATGTCCCAGCAACTCCGTAAGCGAGCAGACAGGGTCGCTTTGCTGTCTGGCATCCTCAGGTTGGGCGTTTCCGAAACCATCGTCCATACCTGGCTGCCTTACTTTTTCCGCGAGCTGAGCGAAAATACCCCGAACCTGGATGTCGAGATCACCGTCGACGTGACCGGGAATCTTCGTAGTGGCCTGTTGGACAGAACGTTTGACCTCGCCTTTCTGATGGGCCCCGTTTCCGAACCGAAAATTGAAAACCTGAACCTGTGCAGCTTTCCACTGATCTGGGTGGCGAGTCCCGCACTGAAACTCCCGGACCGGAAACTGGAGCTTGAGGAACTGGCCCAGTGGCCAATCATCACGTATGCCAGGAACACCAAACCGTTTGCGGAAATCAGTCAGAAATTCAGCGAGTTGGACGAATTGCCCGCCCGCTTCTACTCATCGAGCTCGCTGGCGGCGTGCCGCCGCCTGACGCTGGATGGCATCGGCGTGTCTGCACTCCCACTGAGCGTGATTGCCGATGGACTGAAAAACGGTCGCCTGATGAGGCTCGACGCCGCCTGGACTCCGTCTGAGTTGGCATTTACAGCCTCCTATCCCAGCGCTCCCTCCAACGCGATCGCCGAACTGGCGGCCAACCTGGCAGTCAAAGTTTCCGAACAGTACGCGCAACGAAGTGATCACGGAAACTTATCAGCAAACCCAAAAAACCATAATTAGACATTTTCGCCAATAGGGATAACCTGAACTACAACCGCGTAATAAATTCAATCAGGGGTACCCGAGATGAATACCGGCGAATATTCAGACTTCAAGGCAGGCCTGCTTGAGCAATTATCCTTGCTTCGCTCACACATTCGTTCCGGTGCTTACACGGCAACTACCAGTGGCAAGGCCCAGAGCCTGGTCCAGGGAAATGTGGTTATCCTGCCGGCCGATTGGGCGAACGATTTTCTTCTCTATTGCCAAAACAATCCCGTGGCCTGCCCGCTTATTGGCGTCTCCCAGGTCGGAGAACCCTCACTACCGGGCCTTGGACGAGCGCTGGACATCCGGACTGACATCCCCGAGTACCAGGTATTCCGCAATGGTGAACGGGCGGAGACAGCCAATGACATTCGCGATTTATGGCGCAACGATTTTGTAACATTCGTACTCGGCTGCTCGTTTTCGTTCGAGGACGCTTTGATCCGTGCCGGACTGTCCATCAGAAACGTCGAGCAGGGACGGAATGTCTCCATGTATCGCTCGAACATTGAGACACAAACCGCCGGGCGTTTCTACGGCAACATGGTGGTGTCCATGCGGCCGTTCCGGGCCGCAGATGCCATCCGAGCGATTCAGATCACAACCAGGTTACCAAAAGCGCACGGCGCCCCGGTACATATTGGCGACCCGGCGCTGATTGGAATCACGGACATCAACACCCCTGACTTTGGTGACGCCGTCGCCATCGGCAGCGACGAACTACCGGTGTTTTGGGCCTGCGGGGTTACTCCGCAGATTGCCCTGGAAAACGCATGTCCCCCGATCGCGATCACCCACGTACCGGGAAAAATGCTGCTAACCGAGCGGCTCAATGAAGAGCTGGCCGTGCTCTAGCCACTGCAAGCTCACTCACAAAGCAACAACAACAAGAGAACGGGAGAATCGATATGTTCAAACAACTTGCAACAGCCACTCTTTTGGTCGGGGCCTTCCTGGCTCATGCAGCTAACGCTGCCCAATGGAATATGCCAACGCCGTATGGCGACGCCAACCTTCCAACCAAGATTGCCTACGGGTTCGCTGAGGACATAAAGGCGGGCACCGACGGCGAGATAGACATCACCGTCCACTCCGGCGCCTCACTGATCAAACATCCGGAAATCCCGCGGGCCGTCCGCACAGGGCAGGTTCAACTGGGGGAGATCTTCATCGGCATCATGGGCAACACCCATCCGGTGTTTAAACACGACAACATCCCGTTTCTGGCGACCAGTTTTGACGACGCCAAAGCACTCTGGGAAGCTGCAAAACCGGAGGTGGAAAAACAACTCGACAGAGAGGGCCTGAAACTTCTTTACACCGTGCCATGGCCAGCCCAGAGCCTGTATACAAAGGCTCCGGTCAACACCATGAGCGACTTGGAAGGTCTGAAGATGCGCGCTTACAGCCCGTCCACTTCACGGCTGGCTGATCTCATGAACACCACCCCAACCACCGTTCAGGTACCTGAGATCCCCCAGGCATTCAGCACTGGCATCATTGACGCGATGATTACCTCCCCATCCACCGGCGCCAACGGCCAGGCCTGGGATTACCTCTCTCACTACACTGACATCAAAGCCTGGATTCCCAAGAACGTTGTCGTTGTCAACAAACGCGCCTTTCGCCGCCTGAGTGAGGAACAACAACAGGTCATTCTCGACGCCGCCGCGGCAGCCGAAACGAAGGGCTGGGAGGGCGTTCGAGTAACCGCCGCCGAAGACACGGCGACGCTGGCAGAGAACGGTATCGAAGTATCCGAGCCATCCGAACAACTGATGCAGGAATTCCAGAAGATCGGCGACATCATGATCCAGGAATGGGAAGAAGAAGCTCCGAAGGAAGTCGGCGCTATTCTGCAAAACTACCGTTAATGGTCCATTCACAAGACGCTTTCCCCTGGTATTCCAGCGGGAAAGCCGCCTTGGGAGGCATCTTCCATGAGTACCCTTCGAGACAAGTTTTACCTGGCATCTGGTTACGCAGCGGGGTTCTGCATTGCACTGATCATGGTCGTGATTCTGGTGCAGATTGTTGGCCGCCTGTTCGGCTTCATCATCCCTTCCGCTGAAAATGTGTCCGGGTACGCTCTCGCTGCTTCTACGTTTTTCGGGCTTGCCTACACCTTCCATGAAGGTGGCCATATCAGGGTGACCCTGGTTATCCAGAAGTGGTCGGCCCGGGCGCGGTTCGTTCAGGAACTGGCGGTACTCATACTTGGCCTCGGCCTTGCGTGCTTCATGACGTTCTATTGCTGGCACATGGTTTGGGAGTCCTACGTTTTCGAGGAGGTCTCACACGGCTACATTCCCATTCCGATCTGGATTCCTCAGATCCCGGTAGGGCTGGGCACGTTAGCGCTTACCATCGCGATCCTGGACGACCTCATCGCGGTGCTGCGTAAACGTGTGCCTTCCTACCAACAACACGAAAGTGACGTCAATCTGGAGGAAATCTGATGGATACCACGCTGCTCTCCATCGCCCTCGCTGCCTCCATGATATTGATGCTCGCGCTTGGCGTATGGGTATCACTGACCTTGGTCGGCATTGGCGTCCTCGGGCTATTGTTGTCCGGCAACGACCAGATCGGCCTTCTGTTCGCAACCTCCAGCTGGGGCGCAAGCACCGGCTGGTCTCTGACCGCACTGCCGATGTTCATCTGGATGGGCGAGGTTTTGTTCCGTACTCGCTTGTCCGAGGACCTGTTTAAGGGACTGTCACCCTGGATGGGTGGTTTACCGGGCAAGCTGCTGCACGTAAACATTCTCAGCTGCGGTATATTTGCGGCGGTTTCCGGTTCGTCAGCGGCCACGGCGGCCACCATTGGCCGCATGACCCTGCCCGAGCTCAAGGCTCAGGGTTACAGCGACCGCATGGCTGTCGGTACCCTTGCCGGTTCCGGCACCCTTGGGCTGCTGATACCACCGTCTATTATTCTGATCGTTTACGGCGTGGCGGCCGAAGTGTCCATCGGCCGTCTGTTTATCGCCGGCGCCCTTCCTGGCCTCATGCTGGTGGTCATGTTTATGGGGTACACCATGGTGTGGGCGACATTGAACAAGGATGAGATGCCCAAGCATAAGAAAGAGCACATCTCGTTCTCAGCCAAGATCAAGGCACTGCGAATGCTGCTTCCCATCGTGGGCCTGATCGTATTTGTGCTTGGCTCGATCTATGCCGGCTTTACCACACCCACTGAGGCTGCCGCCCTCGGCGTTTTTGGTGCCCTGTTGCTGGCGGCTGTCACCGGTTCCCTGAACGCCGACAGTTTCAAGGCAAGCCTGCTGGGCGCGGTCAAGAGCTCCTGCATGATTGGCCTGATTCTGGTGGGCGCGCATTTTCTCACCTTGTCCATGGGCTTTCTCGGCATTCCAAGAGAGTTGGCGGAATGGATTGGCAGCATGTCGCTCTCTTCTTTCGAACTGCTTGTCTGCCTGACTGCCCTCTTCGTTCTACTGGGCTGTTTCCTGGATGGCATTTCCGTGGTGGTTCTTACCGTCGCCGTGGTCATGCCCATGGTCCAGCAGGCCGGCATCGACATGCTCTGGTTTGGCATCTTTATTGTTCTGGTGGTTGAGATGGCACAAATCACACCGCCGGTGGGTTTTAACCTGTTCGTGATCCAGGCATTGACCGGGAAAGACATCCTCTACGTTGCCCGGGCCGCGCTCCCCTTTTTCCTGCTGATCATGGCGGCACTGTTTCTGATCGGCTGGTTCCCGGAAATTGTCACCTACCTCCCTCAGACCATGAGCCGAGGCTAGCGCACATTCACTTGTTTCTGGAGACAACCAATGAAACTCAACTGCGATATGGGCGAGAGCTTCGGTAGCTGGACCAAGGGCATGGATGCCGAGGTCATGCCCTACATTGATATGGCCAATATTGCCTGCGGCTTCCATGCCTCAGACCCGCTGACCATGGACCGCACCGTCAGAACCGCGATTGTCGAGAAGGTCGCCATCGGCGCGCACCCCGGCTATCCGGATCTGTTGGGCTTCGGCCGGCGTGACATGGAGTTTGCACCCGAGGAACTCCAGGCCCTGCTGGTGTATCAGATCGCTGCGCTGGACAGCATCTGCCGCACCCACGGCACAGCCATCGAATACATCAAACCCCACGGCGCGCTCTACAACAAAATGGCAGTAGACCGCACAACCCTGGCAGCGGTGATGGCTGCGGTACGCAACTATGCGCCCCACTGCCCCCTGGTGGTCATGGCAACACCCGATGCCGACGAGGTTCTGGCACTGGCCGCCGACGTGGGCATCGACGTGTGGTTCGAGGCGTTTTCCGACCGTGCGTACAGCGACGAAGGCCGACTGGTTAAACGCTCGGTGAAGAACGCGGTTCACGACACGCCGGAAGCCATAGAAAGGCAGGTAACACAGATCATCACCGAAGGCAGCGTCACGTCGATCTCCGGCAGACGTATCCCAGTCAAGGCCGACACCCTCTGCATTCATGGCGACAGCCAGCATGCTGTAGAAGCGGCCAGGCACATGCGGCAGGTCGTCGAGTCGCTATGATCATTGAAGCCGTCAACGAAAGTACGTGCATCGTCTACTTTGGTGACCGTATCAGCGATGACATCGCCGGCCAGGTCAAGTGGGCCACGGAGGCCATTCGCCAGAACCTGTCGGATCTGGTGATTGACCTGGTGCCTTCGTATACCTCCGTGCTGGTTTGCTACGACGCCGACAGGACCGACCGCTTCGGCATCGCGTCCCGGCTCCGCAAGGCATTGAGCCAGAGCGAACAGGAGGCGCCGGATGAAAGCGCTTCCAGCACCATTGAGTTGCCGGTCTACTACGGCGACGAAGTAGGCCTGGACCTGGACGAGGTGTGTGACTATTCCGGCCTGAGCCGGGACGAAGTGGTGCGCATCCACAGTGAGCAGACCTACCGCGTTTACGCCATCGGATTCAGCCCGGGGTTCGCTTACCTTGGCATTACCGACCAACGAATTGCCCTGCCCCGCAAAGCCACACCCCGACAGAAAATACCCACCGGGAGCGTTGGCATTGCCGGCTCGCAGACCGCCATCTACCCCAGCGCCACGCCGGGCGGGTGGCAGATAGTCGGTCGCACGCCTCAAAAAATGATCGATTGGGACAGTGAGTCCCTGGCGCTGGTATCAGTAGGGGATAGGGTGCGGTTCCGGTCGATTGACCGCCAGGAATATCTGGACCTGGGAGGCAGCCTCGATGAGTTTTGAAGTTCTGGATGGCGGCATGCTGGCCTTATTGCAGGACCCTGGCCGGTATGGCTATCAGCACATTGGCGTGACCACTGGCGGCCCCATGGACGAGCATGCCTTTCGTTGGGCCAATCGCCTGCTCGACAATCCACCGGAGGCAGCGCAGATCGAGATCAATATTGGAAAACTGAGCCTGCTGGCCCATGAGGATACCTGCATCGCGCTCACGGGTGCGGACCTCGGAGCGCAGATCAATGGAGAGGCGGCAGCACCCTGGCATACCTATCAAATCCACCGGGGAGACCGTATCGAATTCGGCATGCCGGTGGCCGGACTAAGGGCATACCTTGCCGTCGCCGGGGGACTGAAGCCCACCGTAAAACTGGGTAGTTGCGCCACCGTCGTGCGCGAAGGCCTTGGGGGGCTGGATGGACGCGGGCAAAAGCTGGCCAAAGGCGACTGCATCGGGTTTGACCGCAGCCATCCAAAGACCATGGCAAGCCTGCCAGCCGGGGAAATTCCGGACTATAACCAGGACCTCCACATCGGTGTGATCCCCAGCTACCAATACGCGCACTTCTCTGCTGGTGAGCGTATGAAATTCTTCACGGGCTGTTACGAGGTCAGCCAGCGAATCGATCGCATGGGCTATAGGTTAACCGGCGACCCTATACACTCTGAGCTGGACGGCATCATCTCCGAAGGCATCGCCTATGGTGCCATTCAGGTGCCCAGTGACGGCCAGCCGATCGTCCTGATGAAAGACCGGCAAACCATCGGTGGCTACCCAAAAATAGGCTGCCTGAGCGCCCTGGATGCTGGCCAACTGGCGCAACGTGGGCCCGGGACACGGATCCGTTTTTACCTTGCGGACGTCGCAGAGGCCGAAGCCCAACGCGCGATTTTCAACCACAAGCTGGAAACCTTCAAACCATCACTCGCCGGCCCGTAGCCGGGTACGCACGCCCCGCGACGTCATCACCGCCAGCACCTCCATCAAAGACAGCACACCCCGGTCGTGCTTCTTTGGTGCCTTACCCTTACCCATGCGTCCGAGTTGCCGGGTGTACCAGCTCACTTCCATCAGCGCCATCTCATCAATCAAGCGAATGCCGGTGCGAATGGGTTTCACGGAACTGGTAAATGCCTGCCCTGCCATAATGCGTCTCGGGAAGTCCGGCTCCACCGCCAGTGGCCGCGCCAGGCCCACCAGATCTGTAGCCCGCGATGCCACAGCTTCCGCCATGCCTGACTCGGTGCGGAAACCACCGGTTACCATCAACGGCACGTCCACCCGCTTGCGCACCTTCTCCGCAAATTCCAGGAAATACGCCTCCCGGGCGACGGTGCTGGCCTTCGCGCCATTCACACCCTTGGCACCTTTCGCCATCGCCGGGTTTTCGTAATTGCCACCGGAAATCTCCACCAGATCAATGCCGAGCTCCGTCAGGGTCTCGATAACCTTTAACGACTCTTCCTCGGTAAAACCACCCCGCTGGAAATCCGCCGAATTCAGCTTGATGCCCACACTGAACTGCCCGCCGGTCGCCGCGCGGATGGCTTTGTACACCTCCACCACAAACCGCATCCGATTCTCGGGACTACCGCCCCACTCATCCTCCCGAACGTTATGGTGTGGCGACAAAAACTGACTCACCAGATAGCCGTGCGCGCCGTGAATCTGCACCCCGGAAAAGCCCGCCTTCTCTGCAATCGCTGC
The DNA here is from genome assembly GCF_002375325.1 of Marinobacter sp. UBA3604. Taxonomy (NCBI): domain Bacteria; kingdom Pseudomonadati; phylum Pseudomonadota; class Gammaproteobacteria; order Pseudomonadales; family Marinobacteraceae; genus Marinobacter; species Marinobacter sp. UBA3604. The sequence goes on along the minus strand of NZ_DFMB01000035.1, from coordinate 23,528 downwards.
ACTGCTGGCGAACCGCTGGATAATCTCCTCAATCTCCGACACCTCCAGCGCCCGGGGCGTCGCAAACATGGCCTGCAACTCCTTGCGGAACGGAACCGCACTGGGCGACACCGGCGCCTTGTTCAGCATTTTCGGGCTCTGCTTACCGGGATGGTTGAGCTGCATCCACAGCTGGCACCCGTTGCGTGAACCAGCCCTCGCCCATTCTCGCAACAGGTCCAGATCCCGCTCATCCTCCAGCACCACATTCCCTGGCTCACCAATATGTCGCCGATCAATCATCACATTCCCGGTGATCGACAACCCGATCCCGCCATCCGCCCAAGTGCCATAAAGCCGTGGCAGATCCCGCGTCACACGGTTATCCATGGTTCCAAGGGTTTCGCTCATGGCCGATTTGGCAAATCGATTGGGTATCACCGCCCCGTTTTTCAGGGCTAGCGGCTGGGAAAGCAGTTCGGCAGGGTTCATTGATCGGTCTCCGTAGGATGCCTGGAATTTTCCAAGGACGAGGGCCGATCATGGCGAGTAAACAGAATGGCTGCATTGGCCGGAATGCCGCACCAATTGCGGTGACATACAAGTCAGTATGAAAACAGGAGATATCCACAAAGCCAAAACAAGCGAGGCCGGTCAGGTTATTCAGAACCGGGGAGCGCCAGGGATGGCGCGACCGAGCCCTACAGGGACGTATCCACGGGCGTGTTCTGAATAACCTGACCGGCCTCGCGACCGCTCCGCAGCCCGAAGGCCACGGAACAGAACTGCCAGCCTTAAAGAAGCAGGGACCGAATATCCCCCAACAACTGACTCAACACCGAGGTAAACCGGGCCGCATCAGCCCCGTTCACCGCGCGGTGGTCGTAGGACAGCGACAATGGCAGCATCAGCCGCGGCTGGAAATCTTTGCCATCCCAGACCGGCTTCATCGCCGCCTTTGAGACACCAAGAATCGCCACCTCCGGCGTATTCACGATCGGCGTGAACGCCGTGCCACCGATACCACCCAGGCTGGTGATGGTAAAGCAGGCACCCTGCATCTCGGTCGGCTTAAGCTGCTTGTCCCGCGCCTTCTGGGCCAGGTCCGCGCTTTCCTCCGCGAGCTCCCAGAGCCCCTTCTTGTCGACATCCTTGATCACCGGCACCATCAGCCCGTGAGGCGTGTCCACCGCAATCCCAATGTGAATGTACTGCTTGCGGATCACTTCCTTGCGGTCCATATCCAGCGACACATTGAACTGCGGCAACTCCGCCAGCGCCGTGGCGCAGGCTTTTAGCAGGAACGGAAGCGGTGTCATCTTCACACCTTTCTTCTCGCCGGCCGCCTTCTGGGCCTTGCGGAAGTCTTCCATGTCGGTGATATCCGCGTCCTCGAACTGGGTGACGTGGGGCACGTTCAGCCAGCTACGCTGCATATTGTTCGCCGTAGCAAACATCATGCGTGACATGGATTCGCGCTCAATCTCACCAAACTGACTGAAGTCCGGCAGTTTCACGCCAGGAATGCCGGCGCCACCGCCGCCAGCCACGGTGCTGCCTTGCTGCGTCTGCTGCAATTGGCTTTTCACGTAGGCCTGGACATCGTCTTTCAGGATGCGACTCTTCGGGCCGGAACCCTTGATGCGAGTCAGATCCGCGCCGAATTCACGGGCCAGCTTGCGCACCGCCGGTCCAGCATGAACCTTGGCACCCGGCGCCGGTGGCTCGTAGGTTGCCGAGGGCTGCTCCGGCTTGGGATCGGAAGGCTTGCTTTTCGATTCAGGCTCACCTTCCTGCTTTTCCTTGCTGGAAGACTCAGACGCCTCGGACGACGCGTCCTCTTCGCCTTCGTCGCCACCCTCTTCCACGATGGTCATTTCAACCAGATCGAGACCTTCGGAGATCTTGTCGCCCTCGGACACCAGAATCTTGCCGATCTTGCCGGCATAGGGAGACGGAATCTCCATGGTGGCCTTGTCGGACTCCACGGTCACCAGTGCATCGTCCGCCTCAACCTCATCACCTTCGCTGACGTTGATCTCGATCACTGGCACATTGTCGAAGCCGTCCAGCGCGGGCACCTTCACGGTTTCCTTACGGGAACCACCGGATTTTTTCGGTGCCGGCTTTTTCTCTTCAGACTTGGCGTCTTTGTCGTCCGACTTGGCTTCCGCCTCGTCTTTCTCGTCGGACTTGGCGTCTTCGCCAGAATCCTTGCCGTCATCCGAGTCACCGGCGTCGCTGCTGGCTTCCATCATCCCGACAACGTCGCCTTCCTTGACCTTGTCACCCACTTTGACGGTGATCTTGGTAATTTTTCCGGCACCCGGTGACGGCAGCTCCACCGATGCCTTGTCGGACTCCACCGTCAGTATCGGATCTTCTTCCTCAACCGAATCTCCCTTACTGACGAGCACTTCAATAACCTCGACCTCGTCTGCACCGCCGAGATCCGGAACCTTGATTTCCTGTTCACTCATGGCGGTCTCCTTAGCTCAGCACCGGGTTCGTTTTGTTGCGATCGATTCCGTACTTACGCATAGCCTCGAGAACCACGTCGTTCTTGACTTCGCCATCCCTTGCCAGGGCCGCCAGCGCGGTCACCGCCACGTAGTAACGATCCACTTCGAAGTGGCTGCGCAATTTCTCGCGCGTATCACTGCGACCGAAACCATCGGTGCCCAGGGTCAGATAGGTTTTCGGAATGTACGCCCGCACCTGTTCAGACAACAGCTTGATGTAGTCGGTGGACGACACCACCGGCCCCTGCTGCTTCTCCAGGCATTGAGTAAGGTACGACTTCTTGGGCGTATCGTCCGGGTGCAGGCGGTTCCAGCGCTCGATGTGCAGGCCGTCACGGGCCAGTTCATTGAAGCTGGTCACGCTCCAGATATCAGAGGCAACACCAAAGTCTTCTTTCAGCAGTTCCGCCGCCGCGCGCACCTCGTTGAGGATGGCGCCGGAGCCCATCAGCTGAACCCGTGGCGTTTTCTTACGGCCCTTGGTTTCAACGGAATCCAGCAGGTACATGCCCTTGATGATGCCGTCTTCCACTTTCTTGCCGTCCTTGCCTTCCGGCATGGCGGGCTGCTCGTAGTTTTCGTTTTCGATGGTCAGGTAGTAGAAGACGTTCTGGTTGTCTTCAAACATTTCCTTGATGCCATGCTGGACCACCACGGCCATTTCGTAACCGTAAGCCGGGTCATAGGCCTTACAGCTGGGAATGGTCTGGGCCAGGATATGGCTGTGACCGTCCTGGTGCTGCAGACCTTCACCATTCAGCGTTGTTCGCCCGGCGGTACCACCCACCAGGAAACCGCGGGCCTGAATGTCACCCGACGCCCAGGCCAGATCGCCCACACGCTGAAAACCAAACATGGAGTAGAAAATGTAGAACGGTATCAACGGGAAGTTGTTGGTGCTGTAGGAGGTTGCCGCTGCCATCCAGGCCGCCATGGAACCATCTTCGTTGATCCCTTCCTCAAGCACCTGACCTTTCTTGTCTTCCTTGTAGTACATGATCTGGTCACGGTCTTCCGGCACGTACTTCTGGCCTTCAGAGGTGTAGATACCCATCTGGCGGAACATGCCCTCCATCCCGAAGGTACGGGCCTCGTCCGGTACGATCGGAACAATTCGCTTACCGATGCGCTTGTCTTTGGTCAGAGCCGTCAGCAATCGCACGAACGCCATGGTGGTGGAGATCTCACGACCGTTGGAGCCTTCCAGCAAGTTCTTGAAGGTATCCAGTGGCGGCGTCTGCAGTGGCTGACAGTCCTTACGGCGCTTGGGATAGAAACCGCCCAGTTCCTGCCGGCGCTTGTTCATGTAAACGATTTCCGGGCTGTCCGGCGCCGGCCGGTAATAGGGCACGTCCTTGAGCTCTTCGTCCTTCAGCGGCACCGCAAAGCGGTCACGGAAGGCTTTCAGTTGCTCGATATCGAGTTTTTTGAGCGAGTGCGCTGTGTTCTGCGCTTCGCCGGCGTTACCAAAGCCATAACCTTTGATGGTATGGGCCAGAATCACCGTCGGCCGTCCACCGTTGTTATGGATAGCGTGATGATAGGCCGCATAGACCTTGTAAGGATCATGGCCGCCGCGGTTAAGCTTGTTGATGTCCTCGTCGGTGAGGTTATCCACCATCTTGGACAACTCCGGGTATTTGCCGAAGAAGTGCTTACGGGTATAGGCCGGGCCGTTGCTCTTGAAGTTCTGCAGGTCGCCGTCAACGGCTTCGTCCATGACGCGCTGCATCAGGCCGTCCTGATCCTTCTCGAACAGCGGATCCCACATGCGGCCCCAGACCACTTTCAGTACGTTCCAGCCAGCTCCCCGGAATACGCCTTCCAGTTCCTGGATAATCTTGCCGTTACCACGCACAGGGCCGTCGAGGCGCTGCAGGTTACAGTTAACGACAAAGATCAGGTTGCTCAGGTTTTCGCGGCCAGCCACAGAGATGGAACCCAGGGTTTCGGGCTCGTCGCACTCGCCATCCCCGACAAAGCACCAGACCTTGCGGTCGCCCATGTCGATCAGCTCACGACTGTGCAGATACTTCATCACGTGAGCCTGATAGATGGCCTGGATCGGCCCAAGGCCCATGGACACCGTTGGGAACTGCCAGTAATCCGGCATCAGCCAGGGGTGGGGGTAGGAAGACAGGCCTTCACCGTCCACCTCTTCCCGGTATTTGTCCAACTGATCTTCGTTAAAACGCCCTTCCAGGTAGGAGCGGGCGTAAATACCTGGTGAGGAGTGACCCTGGAAATACACCAGATCCGATTCGCGCTTCTCATCCCCGCCGTGGAAGAAGTAGTTGAAGCCAACATCATACAATGTCGCCGCCGAGGAGAAGGATGACACGTGCCCGCCCAGATCACCCGGGCGCTGATTGGCCCGCAGTACCATGGCCATGGCGTTCCAGCGGATCAACGAACGAATACGGCGCTCCATGAACAAGTCGCCCGGCATCCGGGCTTCCTGGGTCACCGGAATGGAATTGCGGAAGGGCGTCGTGATGGAATAAGGCAACTCAGTGCCGTCGCGGCTGGCTCGTTCGGAGAGCCTTTCGAGAATGTACTTGGCGCGATCAACGCCCTCCTGTTCGATCAGAGACTCCAGCGCATCCAGCCATTCACTGGTCTCTATGGGATCATCGTCCTGGTACATCAAACCTCCCCTTGGCATTAAAAAGTGCAGAGCGCGCCACGATCAGCGGCTGAGCGCCTTGCAATATCGATAAGCTGCGATGGAATGCAGAGCGTTTTATTATGGGTATCTGCCTGCCCGTTACTTTGAACAAGCATAGAACACGATCGCCAGTTTTACTGCGTGAAGCGCCCTTGAGTCACTTGGCTTTTGGTCAGCGAATTCAGGTATCACTCACACACCGGCACAAACCACACCGACGATTAAGTAGTATTTTTACTACATTTCGGTATAAAAATTCAATTTTTGAGGAAAATTCACCATTGCCTGTCGGACTATTTCGGTTACTTACGTAAGAATGGCGCCTTTTTCTCTCCCAAACAAGCATATTCAGACCAAGGTCGTAGGTTTCCTACCAATTTGATTAGACCTGAAAATACTTTTAGATTTATGTATACTCGCCTGCCCGTTTTTTGACCAGCGGAGTGGTGGCAATCTCCACCCCTCCAGAATATGGCTCACAACCAAAGAGGGCGATCTATGAACTCCATCGTCACGTTCCCGAACCGGATTCCAACCGCCGAGTTCGAAGAGCGGCGCTTCAAGGTCTACACAGACCGCCAGCTCGATAAGATTGACGTTATCCAGAATCTCCCTGAAGAGACCCTGTTTGAAATGAAGGTGGTAGCCAGCGTACTCCCCTTCCGCGTTAACGAGTATGTGATCAACGAACTGATCGATTGGAACAAGGTTCCGAACGACCCGCTCTACCAGCTCGTCTTCCCCCAAAAGGGTATGCTGAAGGATGAGCATTACGAGCGCATGGCAAAGATGCACCGGGACGGTGCCGATAAGAAAGAGATCCAGGCGGTAGCGAAAGAGATTCGCGACGAGCTGAACCCACACCCCGCCGGCCAGATGGAAATGAACATGCCGGAACTGAACGGCGAGGTTCTGGACGGTGTGCAGCACAAGTACCGGGAAACCGTTCTGTTCTTCCCCGCCCAGGGTCAGACTTGCCATTCCTACTGCACCTTCTGTTTCCGCTGGGCACAGTTCGTGGGTGACAAAGACCTGAAGATGGCCAGCACCGAAGCTGATAAGCTTCACGGCTACCTGCAGGAGCACACCGAAGTCAGCGACCTGCTGGTGACCGGCGGCGACCCCATGGTAATGAAAACCAAGAACCTGGTGCAGTACCTGGAACCGCTGCTGCAGCCGGAATTTGACCACATCCAGACCATCCGCATCGGCACCAAGGCCCTCACCTTCTGGCCGTACCGTTTTGTGACCGACAAAGACGCGGACGAACTGATCGACCTGTTCGCTCGCCTGGTCGACGCCGGCAAGCACGTCGCCATCATGGCTCACTACAACCACTGGCAGGAAATCACCACCGGTATCGCGGAAGAGGCCATTCGCCGCCTGCGCGCCACCGGTGCCGAAATCCGCGCCCAGGGCCCATTGATCAAGCATGTGAACGACAATGCTGACGACTGGGCAAAACTGTGGGACAAGGAAGTGCAACTGGGCATCATTCCCTACTACATGTTTGTGGAGCGGGACACCGGCGCCAAGAACTACTTTGAAGTGCCCCTGGTAGAAGCCTTCCACATCTACCGCGAAGCCATGAAGCAGGTCTCCGGCCTGGCGCGCACCGCCCGTGGCCCCTCAATGAGCGCCGGCCCCGGGAAGGTAGAAGTTCAGGGCATCACCGAGATCAACGGCGAGAAAGTATTTGTTCTCAGGTTTATCCAGGCCCGTAACCCGGACTGGGTACAGCGCCCGTTCTTTGCCAAATACAGCGAGTCAGCCACCTGGCTGCACGAGCTGGAGCCAGCCCTTGGGGAAGAGAAGTTCTTCTTTGAAGACGAATACGAGCAGATGAAGAAGGGCAACGGTTAGCCAGCCCCAAATACAAGGGGGGGCCACTCAGGCGCCCTCCTTCCAAAACAGCCTTCCGGCACCGTGCATCAATGCATCAGCGTATACAACTTACGCCGATAGGTACGCACGTCCGGATTGTTATTTCCAAGTTTGTCGAACAGCTCAATCAACGTGGTCTTCGCCACCTCATCCTTGTATTTACTGTCCACTCGCATCAAGCGAATCAGCAATTCCATCGCCTCGGCGTTGTTTTCCTGAAGGATGTGATGCAACGCCAGCAAGTGCAGGGCATTAGGATCTTTCGGATCTTTATCCAGCGCATCTTCCAGTTCGTGGATCGGGGGCAATTCGGCTGACGCCCTGAGGAATTTCAGCCGGGCCGCCAGCTGCTTTGCCTGGTGCTGCATCTTTTCTTCCGGAGGCAGGCTTTCCAGCACCTGCTCGGCGGTCTCAAGATCGCCCAGTTCGGCTTTCAGTTGCGCGAGATCGATCAGCACCTTCAGGTCATCCGGGTTGCTCCGGTTCATCTCCGTGAGCACGGCCAGTGCAGCCTCGACATCACCTTCCTCCCAGAGCCGGTGGGCCTTGTCGTAAGGGGCCTCCTCGTCTTCCGGCATTTCAATGTGCTTGTCTAGAACCTTGCGGATCTCGCTCTCCTGCAGTGCACCATTAAAGCCATCTACTGCCTGACCATCTTTTACCAGTATCACTGTGGGCAGGCTGCGCACGCCCAGGCTGCCAGTCAGTTGCTGCTGCTCGTCGGCGTTCACCTTGGCCAGCATGAAGCCGCCCTTATACTCATCCGCCAGCTTTTCCAGCAACGGCATTAACTGCTTGCAGGGGGCGCACCACTCCGCCCAGACATCGATCAATATGGGCGTTTTGGAGGACGCTTCCATCACATCCTGCTGGAAGTTGTCCATGGTGGCTTCAAAAACGTACGGCGAATTGCTCATGGATGGCACCTGAAAGTGATTTCCTGAAATGTCATTAACGGATTGTTGTTGGTATTGGGGGTTGAGAGCCAGAATTCAAGGTTTTGCCGCGGGTTCAGCTCGATGACGGCAAATACCGGCACCTGCCTTGAAATAATCCCCTTTGCCGTTACATAGGCAGTAGGACCGGAGCGACAACCCGGATCAAATTCCCTGGAGGATGCGTGTACGGCATGAACGACGACAACCGCAACGACTCTTTTGATGCTCCCGAAGAAGATCTGACCGAGTACATCGGCAGGGACGAGAACAGCAAAAGCCTGGTACTGCCGAAACAGCAGATGCCCCGCCGCATGTACGTGTTACCGGTGTCGAACAGGCCGTTCTTCCCGGCTCAGGTGCAGCCGATTGTGGTAAACCAGAACCCCTGGCAGGAAACCCTCAAGCGCGTTGGCGAGACCGACCACAAAGTGCTGGGCATCTGCTTCGTGGAAGACAGCGATCCTGAACAAGGCATTCCCGGCAGCGAAGAACTGGAAACCGTTGGCTGTGCCGTGCGCATCCACCACGCCCAGGGGGAAGGCGGCAAAGTCCAGTTCATTGCCCAGGGCCTGCAGCGTTTTCGCATCACCCAGTGGCTTCGCCGCCGCCCGCCCTACTTGGTGGAAGTCGAGTACCCGGAAGAGCCGGAAGAGGCTGCCGATGAACTGAAAGCCTATACCCTTGCCATCATCAGCTCCATCAAGGAATTGCTGCGCACCAACCCGCTCTACGGCGAGGAAGTAAAGCAGTACCTGTCCCGGTTCGGGCCGGACGACAGCTCACCCCTGGCGGATTTCGGCGCCTCCATGACCAGCGCCCCCGGGCACGAACTGCAGGAAGTGCTCAATACAGTGCCCTTGTTGCGGCGCATGGAAAAAGTGCTCCTGCTGATGGCGAAAGAACAGGAAGTGGCGCGCCTGCAGAGTGAAATCAGCGAGGAAGTGAACGAGAAGGTGCAAAAACACCAGCGTGAGTTCTTCCTGAAGGAACAGCTTAAGGTCATCCAGCGCGAGCTGGGCATGGCCAAGGACGACAAGACCGCCGATGCCGAGCGTTTCCGCGAGCGGATGGCCAGCCTGAAACCACCGGAACAGGTACAGGAACGCTTTGACGACGAACTCCAGAAGCTTCAGGTGCTCGAGCAGGGCTCACCGGAATACGGCGTTACCCGCAATTACCTGGACTGGCTGACCCAGGTGCCCTGGGGGCTGACCTCGGAGGATCACTTCGACCTGACAGAGGCCCGTCGCATCCTCGACAGAGACCATGACGGCCTTGATGACGTGAAAGACCGTATCGTCGAGTTCCTTGCCGAAGGCACCTTCAAGGGCGAGGTCAGCGGCTCCATACTCCTGCTCGTCGGCCCGCCTGGCGTAGGCAAAACCTCCATCGGCCATTCCGTCGCCGACGCCCTCGGCCGCGAGTTCTATCGATTCAGCGTGGGTGGTATGCGCGACGAAGCCGAAATCAAGGGCCATCGCCGCACCTACATCGGCGCCATGCCCGGCAAGTTCGTACAGGCGCTCAAGGATTCGAAAGTGTCCAACCCGGTGATCATGCTGGATGAGATCGACAAGATCGGCGCGTCTTTCCAGGGTGACCCGGCTTCCGCGCTGCTTGAAACCCTGGACCCGGAACAGAACCGGGAATTCCTAGACCACTACCTGGACGTGCGCATGGACCTGTCCAAGGTCCTGTTCATCTGCACCGCCAACCAGCTCGACACCATTCCCCGGCCACTGCTGGACCGTATGGACGTCATCCGCCTGTCTGGCTACATCACCGAGGAAAAGCTGGCCATCGCCAAGCATCACCTGATGCCCCGGTTGCTGAAACGAGCCGGCCTGCTGAAAAAGCAGATGAACATCACCGACGCCGCCATCAAACAGATCATCGAAGGCTACGCCCGGGAAGCAGGCGTGCGCAGCCTGGAAAAACTGCTGCACAAAGTCATCCGCAAAGGCATTGTACGCTTGCTGGAAAACCCGGACGAACCCGTAAAAGTGGGCGTCTCCGACCTGCAAACCTACCTGGGGCAACCTGCCTTCCGGAAGGAGAAATCCCTGAAAGGCACCGGCGTAGTCACCGGCCTGGCCTGGACCGCCATGGGCGGCGCCACACTCAGCATCGAAGCCTCCCGCATCCACAGCAGCCAGCGCGGCTTCAAGCTCACCGGGCAACTGGGCGACGTCATGAAAGAATCCGCCGAAATCGCCTACAGCTTCGTATCCTCGAACCTCAAGCGATTCAAAGGCGACCCAACCTTCTTCGACAAATCCTTCGTGCACCTGCACGTCCCCGAAGGTGCCACCCCCAAGGACGGCCCCAGCGCCGGCGTCACCATGGCCACAGCCCTGCTGTCCATCGCCCGCCGGGAATCACCTCAGCAGAACCTCGCCATGACCGGTGAACTGACCCTAACCGGTCAAGTGCTCCCCGTCGGCGGCATCCGCGAGAAAGTCATCGCAGCCAGACGTCAGAAAATCAGCAACCTGATTTTACCGGACGCGAACCGGGGGGATTATGAGGAGTTGCCGGGCTACCTGAAGGAAGGGCTGACGGTGAATTTCGCCAAGCAATACAACGACGTGTTTCAGGTATGTTTCGGGAACAAACCCCGCAAGGGATCGAGCGTCCATTGATATTACTGGTCTGACCACTGCAAGACTGCCTTGACGCTTGTGCAGCCCTTGACTTTACTTGCTCTGATATGGACGAAAAGCAATCTCCGGTGGCACCAGGTCACCGGTTTCCGACTCCTGAGTTAAAGAGAGTGGTAAAACAATGAACAAGAAAAACTCGATCCTGTGCGTGGCCGTGGGCCTTGCTTTCATACCCTTCGCCTATAGCCAATCTGACGATAGTCTCAAGAAGCTTGGCAATTTCCAGACTACCGGGAAAGCCGAGTTCACTGTGATCGACCAGAAAAGCGACAGCGCCGATGCTATTCGCAAGACTCTAAAGAAAATAAAACTCCCCGAGGGCTTTGAAGTCAGCCTTTATGCTCTGGTGCCCGATGCGCGACACATGGCGGTTGGCCCCCAGGGTGTCGTTACCTTTGTTGGAACCCGTAAAACCGAAGTCTGGGCAATGACTGACCGGGACAAAGACCGAGTGGCCGATGAGGTAAAGAACTTCGCACCGTCGCTGGCCAAATCCGTCCCCAACGGCCCCTGTTTTTCACCTACGGGCGTACTCTACATTGCGGAGCAGAACCGGGTACTGGCGTATCCGGCAGCGGAATTCTTCTTTGAAGGCGGCGATGTTGTCGCCTCAGAAGTGATCCCCGGGGGCGAATTGATCCCTGAACAGTTCGTCAGTTACAACCACACTGCCCGGGTCTGCGACGTTGGCCCGGACGGGAAGCTCTACATCTCGCTGAGCCAACCCTACAACGTAGCACCCAAGGAGCACCTGGAGACGTTCAGTGAATGGGGCATTGGCGGGATCATCCGGGTAAATCAGGATGGCAGCGGTCGTGAAATCTACACACGTGGTGTCCGCAACTCTGTAGGGCAGGACTTTAATCCCACCACCGGCGACCTGTGGTTTACGGACAATCAGGTCGATGGCATGGGCGATGACATCCCACCTGGAGAAATCAATCGCCAGACCGCCATGGGCCAGCACTTTGGCCATCCCTGGTACGGAGGCGGTGATGTTCGCACCAACGAATACAAAGGCGAGGAAGTGCCGGTAGAGGTCGTGTTCCCAGTCTCCGAGACTACGGCACATGCGGCCAATCTGGGCATGATGTTTTACACCGGAAAAATGTTCCCGAAGCAGTATCAGGGCGGGATTTTCTCGGCGCAGCACGGCTCCTGGAACAGGACCGTTCCGGTCGGTGCAAGAGTCATGTTCACGCCAGTGGACGCCGAAGGAAATGTTAATGGAGAAACAGTGCCTTTCGCCGAAGGGTGGCTGGATGAAAATGGTGAGTACCTGGGCCGGCCGGTGGATGTGGCACAGCTGAAGGATGGCTCATTACTGGTTTCGGATGATTTGGCCGGGGCTGTTTACAGAATCGCTTACACGGGTTCTGGCTCATGATGCCAGCAGCGGGGAGGGAGCCCCCGGCTCCCTGGAGACATCATGCGACAAGAAAAACCAGAGCAACGTTTTCAACAATAGCGGTCCTGACATCTTTTCTTGCAATGAGCCCAGCGGCCCAAGGCGCGGACCCCGCAGAGGGGCGGAAACTCGCTGCCCAGTGCAAGACCTGCCATGGTCTGGACGGAATAGCCAAGATCCCGATTGCGCCAAATCTGGCGGGCGAAAGCCAGATGTATATTGAGAAACAACTGAAAGCGTTTCGCAGTGGCAAGCGTGAACACGAGATGATGTCCTTGGTTGCCAGGAACCTGACGGATCAACAGATTTCCGATCTGGCAGCCTGGTACCAATCCATTGAGATTAAGGCAAAAATGCCGGAATGATCCTTGAAGCCGGTGCCATCGTCTCAGGACTTGTCATCGGCCTTCCAGCCATCATCCTTCAGCACCGACCCTACGGTGAGCATCGGTGCAGCATCGATATTGTCCGCGTTCATCATATTGGCCACCCGCTGCAATGAAGCCAGAATCATGGTCTGTTCCCATTCTGCCAGGCTCTGGAACTTCCGTGTAAAGTCTTCCTGAAGAGGGTTCGGTGCCCGCGAGAGGATTTCCTCGCCCTCACTCGTCAGATGCGCATGAACCTTGCGCTTGTCCTGGGTGCTGCGAACACGGTAAACCAGTTTACGATGCTCCAGCCGATCAAGAATCGTGGTCACGGTTGCCTGGCTCAGGCTCACCTTGTCGGCAATGGTTCCGATAGTCACTTCGCCCAAATCGCGGATGCTGCGCATGATCAGCAATTGTGGCCCAGTCAGCCCCGCATGCTTGCTCAGGCGTTTGGAATGCAGGTCAGTTGCTCGAATCACCCGGCGCAACGCCACCAAAACCTCTTCATAATTGTTCAACGCAACACTCCGCTTCGATTTGCCGAATTGTTTATAACACTAAGCATTAGAGGTCTTTGTTCCCAAGATTGCAAGCAGTAGTCACCACACCCATCGCTGTGTATTCCACTGACCTGCCAGTCCTTTTACGAATTTTCGCATTCTTCCGCCAACCACTATGCTAAGGTCACCCCTTGTTGAATTTCCGCACAACGGACACGGCCCAATGAACACCCGAGTACATAATCTTATCCTGCAAAGCTCTTCCGGGAAGCGCCTGACAACCGCCCTCGCTTCATGCCTGATCGCACTGCTATTCAGTTCTGCCACCATGGCTCAGGAGCCCGGCGAGAACCTTACCGCCGAGGATGTCCAGCAGCGAATCGATACCGCGGAAGAACCCATGTACACGCCGTTTGTTGAGTTGTATTTACTGGAGGAAACCAAAGCACTGCGCAAGGAAATGATGAACACCCGCGCCGAGTTGATCGAGAAGGTTGTTGACAAGGAACTCTCGGTGGCCGACAAAACCATGTCGTACGCCACCGATACCGTTACCTACTTCTTCTACCTGATCGCTGGCGCCACCTCCATTCTCGTGGTCATTGGCTGGAATTCGATTCGCGACATGCGCAACCAGCTCACCAGCCTCGCCGAGAAGCGGGTCAACGAACTGGTCGTTGAATATGAAAAGCGCCTGGAGTTCATCGAAGATCAGTTAAGGCAGAAATCCGACATTATTCATCAGAACCAGGCCGAGATCGAACGCACCAACGAAGTGCACTCCCTGTGGCTGAAGGCCAGCCAGGAAACCTCCCAACAGAACAAAATCGCTGCCTACGATACCATCCTGGACCTGCGACCTGACGACGTAGAGGCACTGAGTTATAAGGCCGACGCAGTGCTGGAAATGCAGGAGCCACTGTGGGCGATCAGTCTTTGCCAGCGCGCCCTGAAACTGGCCCCTGAAAACGGTCATGCGCACTACCAACTGGCCTGCGCCTATGCCGAGATTGGTCGTTGGGACGATGCCGTGACGACACTGCAAAAGGCGATTAATATCTCTGAAGCATACAAGGATGACGCGTCGGTGGATCCCAGCTTTGAGCAGTTGAGGGATCACGAAAGTTTCCGGAAACTGATTTTAACGGGCGACGGGGACCAGTCTGACGCCTGACGCGACAGGCCGGCACGCACTTTGCCCGGGTATTGCCGGAAAAATAGAAGAATAACCGTCAACGTTCCGGCACATTCACTGGCGCTGCCTGCTTGACAAGCTGGCAGGTGTAGTGTTTGTTTGCATCGCTGAGAACATAAGAAAAACCCTGACACAAAACAGGACAGACCCAATGAGAACACCAGTCAAGAAACTCGTATCCGCTGTTGCAACATCGATCGCCGTGATGGTGGGCGCCGGCCAGGCTGCTGCCGAAATTAAAATCGGCATCGCGGGGCCCATGACCGGCCCTGTCGCCCAGTACGGTGATATGCAATTCTCCGGTGCCCGCATGGCGATCGAACAGATCAATGCCAATGGCGGTGTTATGGGAGAGAAACTTGTAGCCGTCGAACAGGATGACGTTTGTGACCCCAAGCAGGCCGTCACCGTTGCCAACAACATGGTCAACGAGGGCGTGCGCTTCGTGGTTGGGCACCTGTGCTCCAGCTCTACCCAGCCGGCGTCCGACATCTACGAGGATGAAGGCATTCTGATGGTGACGCCAGCTTCAACCAGCCCGGGCATTACCGAGCGTGGCTACGAACTGGTCTTCCGCACCATCGGCCTGGATAGCATGCAGGGCCCCGTCGCCGCCAACTACCTGATCAGCCAGAAGCCCGAACGTGTTGCCGTGGTTCACGACAAGCAACAGTATGGCGAAGGCATCGCGACCGCCGTCCGTGACACACTTGAAGAAGCCGGTGTTGAGGTGGCCATGTTCGAAGGCATTACCGCCGGTGCCAAAGACTTTTCATCGCTGGTCACCAAGCTCAGGCAGGCCGACGTGGACTATGTCTACTATGGTGGCTACCATCCTGAGCTCGGCCTGATCCTGCGTCAGGCACAGCAGGCTGACCTCGACGCTACGTTCATGGGCCCGGAAGGCGTTGGCAACAAGGACATCAACACCATTGCCGGCGATGCGGCCGAAGGCCTGCTGGTCACACTACCGCCGAGCTTCGACGAGAAAGAGGAAAACCAGGAGCTGGTCCAGGCCTTTGAAAAGAAAGGTGAAGATCCGTCAGGTCCTTTCGTATTGACATCCTATACTGCCGTGCAGCTGATTGCCGACGGCATTGAAGCCGCCGAATCAACGGACCCGTTCGATGTTGCCGAAGCGCTGCGAGCAGGCGCATTCCAGACGCCAATCGGTACCGTTGAGTACGACAGCAAAGGCGATATGGAATCGTTTGAGTTTGTTGTCTACGAATGGCATTCAGATGGCAGCAAAACTCCGGTAAACTAAGCCGCAATCGTTAACAAACGGTAATTTTTAGAGCACCTTCTCACCGCGATCCGGGAGAAGGTGTTTTTCTAGGCCTCTGTTGATCCTGTATCCAGTACGCCCGGTACCCCGGGCTCTGCCTGTATGCCGGGAAGGGGGCAGGCTATCGGAGTCCCACACAAATGCAAGACCTCCTGTACTTTATCCAGCAGCTCATAAACGGGCTGACGATCGGGAGCACCTACGCCCTGATCGCCATCGGTTACACGATGGTTTACGGCATCATTGGCATGATCAACTTTGCCCATGGTGAGATTTACATGATCGGGGCCTATACCGCCCTTATCGCCATTACCGGCCTTGCCGCACTGGGTGTCGCCTGGCTTCCGTTGATACTGATCGTGGCGCTGGTCTGCGCGATGATCGTTTCCAGCACCATGGGCTGGGCCGTGGAGCGGGTGGCATATCGACCGGTTCGGGGAAAGCACCGCCTGATTCCGCTGATCTCGGCAATCGGCATGTCAATCTTCCTCCAGAACTACGTTCACCTGGCCCAGGGATCGCGCAACATTGGCTTCCCTGCCCTGATTGAGGGCGGTTTCCAGTTTGGCGCCGCAGATTCGTTCCAGACCTCGATTTCCTATATGCAGATCACCATCTTCATCACCACCCTGATCTGCATGACCATTCTTTCCCTGTTCATATCCCGCTCCCGCATCGGCCGTGCCTGTCGGGCCGTTTCCCAGGACCTGGGCATGGCCAACCTGCTGGGCATCGACACCAACCGCATCATCTCTGCAACGTTCGTCATCGGTGCTGCACTGGCAGCGGTCGCCGGCCTGCTACTGGGAATGTACTACGGTTCGATCGATCCGCTGTTTGGGTTCATTGCGGGGCTGAAGGCGTTTACAGCCGCGGTCCTGGGGGGTATCGGAAGCATTCCCGGCGCCATGCTTGGGGGACTGATTCTCGGGGTTTCTGAAAGTATGACCTCTGGCTACCTCAGCGGCGAGTACAAGGACGTTGTGTCCTTCGGACTGCTGATCCTGATTCTGCTGTTCAAACCCACCGGCCTGCTTGGCAAACCGGAGGTTGAAAAGATCTGATGGCTGCTCATAACCTGAAACACGCGCTGTTTTGCGCCATTGTTACCCTGGTGATTTCGTATCCCATTCTGGGCTTCAACCTGGCTAGTGAGGGCATAAACGTCACCCTTGAGGGCGCCCAAACGTCCACCGTCATCGGAGTACTCCTGGCGGCGGTTATCGTCTTCCTGTTCCAGTTGTTCCGGGACAAACTGATGGGCTCCCTGAGCCAACTGCCCGCAGTAAGCCCACTGGCCAACCGCGAGCCGATGGAACAGAGCAAGCGGCTGAAGCTGGAGTCCACACTGCTCACCCTGATGGTGATCGGTGCCCTGGTCTGGCCATTTATTGCCTCCCGTGGGGCGGTGGACCTTTCTACCCTGGTACTGATCTACATCATGCTGGCCCTGGGTCTGAACGTGGTGGTTGGACTGGCCGGCCTGCTGGATCTCGGCTATGTCGCGTTCTATGCCGTAGGTGCCTACACCTTCGCCCTGCTGTCACAGTATTACGGCATTTCGTTCTGGTTCGCGCTGCCGATCGGTGCCCTGCTCGCAGCACTGTTCGGGTTGGTGCTCGGTTTTCCGGTACTGCGATTGCGCGGGGATTACCTGGCCATCGTCACACTCGGTTTTGGGGAAATCATCCGCATCCTGCTGAACAACATGACCAGCCTGACCGGCGGGCCCAACGGTATTGGCGGCATTCCCGACCCCACTCTGTTCGGCATGGAATTCGGTCGCCGGGTGAAGGAGGAAGGCAACACCTCGTTCCATGAAACCTTCGGCATTGCCTACAGCGGCGAGCACAAAGTGATTTTCCTGTACCTGATCGCTCTGGTGCTTGCCGTCATTACCGCTGTCGCCATCCGCCGCCTTATGCGCATGCCGGTGGGCCGTGCCTGGGAAGCCCTCCGCGAAGACGAGATTGCGGCAAAATCCCTGGGATTGAACCGAACTGCGGTGAAGCTTTCCGCCTTTACCATCGGTGCTTTCTTCGCCGGTTTTGCCGGTACGGTGTTCGCCTCCAAGCAGGGCTTTATCAGCCCGGAATCCTTTGTGTTCCTGGAATCGGCCATCATTCTGGCGATTGTGGTACTGGGCGGCATGGGCTCCCAGATGGGAGTCATCCTCGCTGCGATCGCGGTCACCATACTGCCGGAACTGGCACGGGAGTTCTCCGAGTACCGGATGTTGATCTTCGGCGCGGCCATGGTGTTGATGATGGTCTGGCGCCCGCAGGGCTTGCTGCCCATGCGACGCATCCACATTGAACTGAAAAAGCAGGAGTGACGGATAATGCTTGAAGTACAGAATCTGTCGATGCGCTTTGGCGGGCTCCTGGCGGTGGATCAGGTGTCGCTGGACGTGCAGGAACATGAAATAGTGGCGATCATCGGCCCCAATGGCGCCGGCAAAACCACGGTATTTAATTGCATGAGCGGTTTCTACAGACCCACTGGTGGAAAGATCCTGTTCCAGGGAAGTGAGATCCAGGGTAAGCCGGACTATAAGATATCCCGTCTGGGCATGGTCAGAACCTTTCAGCACGTGCGCCTGTTCAGCCGCATGACGGTGGTGGAAAACCTGCTGGTGGCCCAGCATCGCCACCTCAATACCAACCTGCTCTCCGGCATACTCAATACGCCCAATTATCGGGAGAAAGAGCAAAAGTCGCTGGACCGGGCCGCCTACTGGCTGGACCGGGTGGGACTGACGGACATGGCAAACCGGGAAGCCGGCAACCTGGCCTATGGCCAGCAGCGCCGCCTTGAGATCGCCCGCTGCATGGTAACCGAGCCCAAGCTGCTGATGCTGGATGAACCCGCTGCCGGTCTGAACCCAGCCGAAACCAAAGACCTGAACCAGTTGATTATCAGCCTTAAGGAAGACTACAACGTCTCCGTAGTGTTGATTGAACACGACATGAGCCTGGTGATGGATATCTCCGACCGCATCAATGTGATCAACCAGGGGCGCCCCCTGGCCAGCGGCACACCGGATGAGATTCGCCGCAACGATGATGTCATCAAAGCCTATCTGGGTGAGGCCTGAGGAATAACCATGCTTGTACTAGAAGACGTCCATACCCATTACGGCAAGATCGAGGCACTTCACGGTGTCTCAGTTGAAGTAAAGAAAGGTGAGATCGTATCGCTGATCGGCGCCAATGGCGCCGGCAAAACCACCCTGCTGATGACCGTCTGCGGGAATCCTCAGGCTACCTCTGGCCGGGTGATTCTCCAGGGACGGGACATCACCCGTGACCTCACTTCGAACATCATGCGCTCGGGCATTGCGATAGTACCTGAGGGCCGGCGCGTGTTTTCCGGCCTGACCGTTGAAGAAAACCTCCACATGGGCGGCTTTTTCAACACCAAATCGGAAATCCGCAAAAGCCAGGACCACGTCTACGAACTGTTTCCGCGTCTCAAGGAACGGGAACATCAGCGTGCCGGCACCATGTCGGGTGGCGAGCAGCAGATGCTGGCCATCGGGCGGGCACTGATGAGCAAACCGAACATGATAATCCTGGACGAGCCGTCCCTTGGGCTCGCTCCGCTGGTGATCAAACAGATCTTCGAGATCATCGGAAAGCTGCGCGAGGAAGGGATTACCGTGTTCCTGGTGGAACAGAATGCGCATCAGGCCCTGAACCTGGCGGACCGAGGCTACGTGCTGGAAACCGGACGTATCCGCCTGCACGATACCGGGAAAAACCTGCTGGCCAACCCGGACGTTCAGAATGCCTACCTCGGTGGTTGATGAGATAGCCACCCACCGCTAGAACGGCGTACCTAAACGCAAAAAAGCCGGAACATGGTGTCATGTTCCGGCTTTTTTGTAACACCTGGCATTAAGCAATCGCTTACTTAACGCTTTTGATGGTGCCCTTGTAACCTTCAACGGATACGTTGATGGTTCCAAATACCACGTAATCGTCTTTCTTGACGGTGTAACGCGGAGCGACAATCACGTCAGCACCGGATTCCTGAATGGCGTTGTAGGCAGCAGCCGCCTTAACAGCTTCAACCGGGTTCGGCAGAGCGAAAGGCAGTGCACTTCCACCGTTACCACCGGCAGAGTAGGCAACGCCATCAGCGTATTCAGTTTCAGCACCCAGGGTAAAGAACAGAACCTTGGTTGCAGAGGATTGACCGGTGATCTTCTCGCCTACTTCGATGTCAGCCTTAACGTCGGTAGCAACGGAGCCAGACAGCGGCAGGGAGGGAGCGCTGGTGTTCAGTGAGGAACAGCCAGTCAGTGCGCCAGCAAGAATCAGTGATGATGCGACAAGAACTTTTTTCAAAACTCAATCTCCATGTGTTGTGTACAAGCCTTCATGGCCGCGCGCACTATACCCAAACAAGTTCTATATAACAAGATCATTACAAAAGAACATTTTTTAGCCGATTTAGAAATATGAACACATGATCACATTTTTGACTTTGCGGGCCAAATCAATCACTCAGCGCCTTTGTAATTTGCCTTCCTGATATTTCAACTATACTCAGAGTCAACGGTCGACCTGTCTCCACGGGAAATCAGTCAGGGCCGTTAGCGCGCCGGCTCCGGGACCCTTTCAGGTGGGCATGGCGCGTTTGCGACGACAGCTAAATCAAACAAGGAGTGGATAATGAAAAAACTCATCGCAGGTGCACTGCTCATGGGTGCTTCTACCCTAGCCTTCGCTCAGCCTGGTTGCGGCGTTGGTGCAATGATCTGGAAAGGACAGTCAGGCATCGCCCCCCACGTTCTGGCGGCAACCACCAACGGTACTTTCGGTAACCAGACGTTTGGTATGACCACCGGTACCCTGGGTTGTCAGACCAACCAGTCCGTGCAATCCATGGCCATGTACATGGACAGCAACATCGATAAAGTTGCCCGCGACATGTCCCGTGGCTCCGGCGAAAACCTGGACACCCTGGCCGTACTGCTGGGTGTGGACGAAGCGGATCGCGACTCTTTCCGCAAAGTTCTGCAGGATAATTTCGCAACCATCTTCCCATCGTCCGACACCACCTCTGGCGAGGCTGTCGATGCCATCGTAGCCCTGCTGGAGCAGAACGATACGCTGAGCAAGTACGTAGCCGCCTGATCTTCGGGCGCGAAGAAAAAGGAGTTTGCGCGCCATGGACGGCGCAACGAATGTCTCACCATCCACCCGTCGCCTAACCCGGAATTGACTGACCATCCATGCGCACTTTGCTTCGGTTCGCCCTGGCCCCTATATGGCTAGCATCCTGTTTCAATGCATTTGCAACATCGCTCCCCGACACCGGAAACCTACATCAGAATCCTGCGTGGTTGACCCTGCTCCATTACCAACCCGACCGCTTCGGCGACGGCTACACCGGTCAGGCGGACGACGATGCCTTCTACCTCAGCGATAACGGCAAAACCTCACCAAAGGCGGAACTGGAAGCCACAGTCGCGGCCATCACCCAGCCCGGAGGCGGGAATGAGCACGCGCGCTGCCGCTTCCCGGCACGGGACCGCTGGCTAAGGGCACAACTGGACCTGCCCGGGCAACCCGCAAGTTGCCCCGCTTTCGAGGAGTGGACCGACGAGTTGAATACCGAAACCGTGACACTGGTATTTGCCGCGTCCTACCTGAACAGTCCGTCGTCCATGTTTGGCCATACGTTCCTGCGACTGGACCCGCCCAGGGAAGACGAGGAAACGAACCTGATCCTGGCCAACACCATCTCTTACGCCGCCGATGCGGCCGCCCACGATAGCGAAATTCTGTTCGCCTATAAGGGCATTTTTGGTGGCTACCCGGGCATTACCTCCATCCAGCCCTACTACGAAAAAATTCGCCTCTATTCCGACATTGAGCACCGGGACCTGTGGGAGTACACACTCAACCTCACCCAGGCGGAAGTGGACATGATGCTCGCCCATACCTGGGAGATACGCGAGCGCAATTTCGATTACTATTTTTTTGACGAGAACTGCGCCTACCGCCTGCTGGCCCTGATCGACGTCGCCCGGCCCGGCACCGACCTGCTGGGGGAAGTCGGCACCCATGCCATTCCCTCGGACACGGTGCGATGGGTTGTCGACAAGGGACTTGTCGACTCCGTCTACTACCGCCCGTCTGCGGCGACCAACGTCAGCCACCGCATCGACGCCCTGCCCGACGACCATCAGACACTCGCCGCCGCCATCGCCAACGGCTATGTGGATGCCGATGCACCCGAGGTACAGGCATTGAACGATGAACCGCGTGCGCGGGTGCTGGACGCCACCTACGACTATGTTCGTTACCAAAGCGAAGCCGAGGGCTGGCCCAGGGAACATGCAGCCCCACTCTCCCATGACCTGCTAAGGGAACGCAGCAAGATCCGCGGAGTCGCGATAAAGGACAGCCCCCCTGAGCCTGCCATCCGGGACGACCAGGGCCATGACACCTTTCGCGCCAGCGTCAGCGGCGGGCGCATGGGTGACCGCAACTTCAGCGAACTCACGTTACGCCCCGCCTATCACGATATACTTGACCCACCCGCCGGCTACCGTGGCGGAGCACAGCTCCAGTTCCTACGACTGGATGCCCGCCTGTACACAGACAACAACGAAGTACAGATTGAACAGCTGACCGGCGTGGAAATCCGCTCACTCTCGCCGCGCAACCAGTTCTTCTCGCCGCTGTCCTGGCAAGTCGGCTTCGGCGGCCGCCGCACTGACACCGAAACCAACCGCGTATTCACCCCCTACCTGGAGGGCGGCGCCGGTGGCAGCTGGCAGCTGGCACCCGGCACCCAGGCCTTCGCCATGGCCACTGCCGACCTGGAAATCGACGACGACCTGGGACGCGGCTACGACGCCGCCCCCGGCGCCGACCTGGGTATACTGCATCAGAACAACCAGTTCAGCCTTCTGGGCGGCGTGAAAACCAAAGCCTGGATCGTCAGCAGCCAACACCGACAGGATCAGGCCTACCTGGAAGGCAACTGGCACCTCGAACGGGACTTCAGCCTGTTCGGAAAATTCAGCCGTGAAGACCACTACGACAGGTACCGCAGCACATGGCAACTCGGACTCCACGCCTACTTCTGACAATTCTGAGAACACTGGCCGGCCTCGCCGCCGCGTTTACCTTGCTGCTGCAGACCGGCTGCAGCAGCGTGTTCTTCTATCCGGACCAGGTCACCTACATCACTCCCGACCGCCTGAACCTGGAATTCGAAGATGTGTTCGTGGAAACCCCCGACGGCGAAACCCTCCACGGCTGGTGGCTCCCCGCCAGCGCCGAACCGAAAGGTACTGTTTACTTCCTTCACGGCAACGCCCAGAACATCAGCAGCCACATCATGAACGTCGCCTGGCTACCTGAGAGACGCTACAACGTCTTCCTGATCGACTACCGGGGATATGGGCGCTCCACTGGCGCACCGGACATAGAAGGCACCCTGCACGACGCAGAGACCGGCCTGCGATGGCTGGTCGACCAGCCGGACGTACAGAACCAGCCCCTGTTCCTTCTGGGTCAGAGCCTGGGTGGCGCACTGGGAACCGCCCTGGCCAGTGAATGGGTAAAGCGGGACGAGCAACCACCCCTGGACGGCGTGATCCTCGACGGCACCTTCTCCGGCTTCCGCGCCATTGCCCGTGAAAAACTTGGCGACTTCTGGCTCACCTGGCCACTGCAGATTCCATTGAGTTGGACGATCACTGACGAATACGAGGCTTACGAACGCATCGGTGATATCAGCCCGGTTCCAGTGATGGTGATTCACAGTGTTCGGGACGGGATTATCCCGTTTCACCATGGGAAGCGATTGTACGAGGCAGCAGAAGAACCCAAAACGTTCTTGCAGACGGATACGCCCCACGCCTCAACCTTTGTGATTCCGGGTTATCAGGATGAAGTTCTGGAATTTATGGAAGGCGAGTAAATAGCCTGGGCGTCCGTCGCAGACAGGCTTGCAAAACCGTGGAGCGCCAGGGATGGCGCGACCGAGCCCTACAGGGACGTATTTACGTGGCGTGTTTTGAAAGCCTGTCTGCGACGGGCGCTTCACAAGAGTTGAAGGCCTGAAATCGAGTAGGAGGGGGAGTTA
>NZ_DFMB01000014.1:0-96927 GCF_002375325.1 Marinobacter sp. UBA3604 | reverse complement strand
TCAGTATTACTCCGGCGGTGACACTTTTGATGAAGGCGCAGCGGAAATCGTGGCCCACGATCCGGCCAACCAACGTCTGTTTGTCATCAATGCCAACGATTCAACCGTGGACGTGCTGGACATCCAGGACCCGGAGATGCCGCTCAAGCTCAGCACCATTGATGCCACGGCCGAAGGTGCTTCCGCGAACAGCGTGGCGGTATACGGCGGTTTCGTGGCTGTCGCCATTGAAGCCAATGTCAAGCAGGACAACGGCAAGGTAGTGTTCTATAACAGCACCGACCTGAACAAGGTGGGTGAAGTAGAGGTGGGCGCCCTGCCGGATATGCTGACGTTTACTGGCGATGGCCAGAAACTCCTGGTGGCCAACGAGGGCGAACCCAGTGATGACTACAGTGTTGACCCGGAGGGCTCCGTTAGCATTGTTGACCTGTCCAACGGCGTGGCTGCGGCGACGGTAACCAGGGTCGGGTTCGCCAGCTTCAACGGTCAGCAGGCCGAGCTTATGGAGCAGGGCTTGAGAGTGTTTGGGCCGGGCGCCACCCTGGCCCAGGATCTGGAGCCGGAATACATCGCGATCTCTATCGACGGTAAAAAAGCCTGGGTCGCGATGCAGGAGGCAAATGCCGTTGCCGAACTGGACATCGCGGCCGGGGAAATTACCGCCATTATTCCGCTGGGCTTCAAGGATCACAGCATCATCGGCAACGAATTGGATGCTAGCAACGACGATAGCGGTATCAACATTCGCAACTGGCCGGTGAAGGGTATTTACCATCCGGATGCCATGACCAGCTACGGCTTTAACGGAAAAACCTATTACATCACCGCCAACGAGGGTGATTCCCGTGATTACGACGGCTTCAGTGAGGAATTCCGCGTCGCCGACCTGACGCTGGATGCCACGGCCTTCCCGAACGCCGCCGAGCTACAGGAAGACGCTAACCTGGGACGCCTGAACGTTACATCTACCCTGGGTTTTGCCAATTCCTGCGCGCCTAGCGATCCGGCCAACGTTACTCTCATGGGCGGAGAGTACGACCGTAGCTATGTGGAGAACAACTGTGTCTACAATGAGCTCTACGCCTACGGTGCGCGATCGTTTTCAATCTGGTCGGAAACCGGCGAGAGGGTCTTCGACAGCGGCAGTGAATTCGAGCGCATTACCGCGAGCCTGATTCCGGACAACTTCAACAGCAATAACGACGAAAACGCGTTCGACAACCGCTCCGACGACAAGGGGCCAGAGCCTGAGGCGGTCACCGTGGGTACCATCAATGGTCAGACCTTTGCCTTTATTGGCCTTGAACGGGTCGGGGGCATCATGGTCTATAACGTGACCAATCCGCAGAACC
Source organism: Marinobacter sp. UBA3604 (assembly GCF_002375325.1). NCBI lineage: Bacteria > Pseudomonadati > Pseudomonadota > Gammaproteobacteria > Pseudomonadales > Marinobacteraceae > Marinobacter > Marinobacter sp. UBA3604. Next base: position 95,572 of record NZ_DFMB01000014.1, on the reverse strand, counting down.
CGGAATTCGTCCAGTACCTCAATAACCGCGATTTTTCTGCCTCCCAGACCGATCTTGAGAATGGCATGGCCGGTGATCTCGGGCCCGAGGGACTTGCTTTTATCGCTGCTGACGACAGCCCCAATGGCAAGCCTATGTTAGTGGTGGGTAACGAGGTGAGTGGTACGACCACTCTGTATGGTATCGATGTGATTGAACTGGCCGCTGACTGACCGTCGTCGTGGTAAGGAAAGCCGGAGCGGGAGCTGCCCGATCCGGCTTTATACGTTCTCTCAGCCTTGGGAAACCGTCGCCAGTGGTGGAACCTGCTGATGCAGGAACCATTTTTCGGTGACGACCTTGCGGGTGAACCAGTGGGACCGCATCAGGGTACTGGCCAATGGCATTTTTACCCAGTCAGGCACTTGCCAGCCCCCATCCTGAGGCATGGCGCGATTACCAAAACGGCTGGCAATAGCTTCGCCGTAGGCTTGTAGGGCCTGGGCGGAATAATCCTCCTGGTCGCGAATAATGTCTGCCGCCATCAACGCGGACTCTATGGCAGGGCGAATACCCTCGCCGCTCTGGGTGTAAGCCAGGCCAGCAGAATCACCAATCAACAGCAGGCCGTCATCGGCCAGTGGTCTCTCCGCGTGGGCGTATAGCAGGTAGGCATGACCTTTGAACTTGCCCGGTAAATCGGCCGGTATGCGTCCTTCGGTTTTCATCTCCTCCACGAAAGCATTGAGGTGCTCGGTCAGTTTGTGATTGTCTTCCCGACCAAGGCCGATATTGAGGAAATTACCTTTTCGGAACACCCAGGCGTAGCCCTTCAGGTCACGGCAGAACCAGAGCTCGGGGGTGTCGCCACGGGCTTCGCACACCTCGGCCTGTTGAGGCGTCATCTCGAATTCCACCTCTTTGGCTGCCACCACGACTTCGTGGCTGCCGGGGCCGTCTCCCATCAGCTTCGCCACTGGGCAGAAATGGCCCCCGGCACCTACGATCAGGGGCGCCTCCCAGGTATCGTTGATCACCCAGTTGCCATCGCGACGAACAATGGACTTGACCGGTGTATTCAGTTGCTTCGGCACGGTTGTCCTGTCCAGAAGAAACGCATCGAATTCGCAGCGCCGTATGCCGTAACTGACAGTGTCACCGTGGTCATTTTCCACCGCCGATTGTCCCATCATGCCTATACGGAACCGCCGGATGGGCTGGAGGGTTCGCCCGGTGCCGTAGTGGTTGATGTCGATGTCGAGACTGTCCATCACCGCGGGGGTAACCCAGCCGGCGCAGGTCTTGTCCCGAGGGAAGTCCTTCTTATCGATCACCAGAATGCGTTTGCCAGTGTCCTGAAGTGCGTGGGCGAGGGTAGAGCCTGCAGGCCCGGCACCCACGATAATCAGGTCGTAGTAGTCCATGATTATGCCTCCGGAGCTGCGGGGGACGAATAGATATCCTGGCGGTTTTGTGGCAGTTGGTTGTTCCCGCCATGGGTGAAGACCACCTGGAACAGTTGCAGTGACCCGGCCCGGAAGGCGGCTATGGAGCCGGCGAGGTACATTTCCCAGGCCCGGGCAAAGTGCCCGTCGTACATCTCTGTGACCTTGTCCATGTTGCTTCTGAACCGTTCCATCCAGTGGGTGAGCGTCTGGGCGTAGTGCAGTCTGAGGTTTTCGACATCCAGCACCGAAAAGTCGCTGTGTTCGCAGATGCTCATGAACTCAGAGATACTCGGTGGGTAAGCACCCGGAAAGATGCGTTTCTCAATCCAGGCGTTCATCAGCATGGGCCGGTTGCGGCCGATGCTGTGCAGTAACGCCAGGCCGCCCGGCTTCAGGGAGCGACTGATCAGCTCCGACAGCGCCTGGTAATTGTCCGTGCCGACATGCTCCAGCATGCCGATGGACACAAAGGCATCGTATTGGCCGCTGATATTGCGATAGTCATCTTCAACGTATTCAATCAGGTGGTCCAGCTGCTGACGTTTGGCTTCTTCCCGGGCGTACGTCAGCTGTTCTTTCGAGATGTTGTAGGAATGCACCTTCACGCCGTAGTTCCTGGCCATATATCGCGCCAGACCACCCCAGCCACAGCCGGCTTCCACAACCGTCATGCCGGGTTTCAGCCGTAACTTGCGACAAACGTGCTCCAGCTTGGCCAATTGGGCCTGTTCCAGGGTCAAATCCGGCGTTTCGTAATAGGCGCAGGTGTACTGCATTTCGGCATGGTCCAGCCAGAGCCGGTAAAACTCGTTGCCCAGATCGTAATGGTGGTGAATGTTCTCCCTGGCTTCAGAGACGCCGGTTGAGCGAGGGTTGTGGTTGCGCCAAAGGGCTTCCAGCCATTTGGGCCATTTCTGTCTGGCGTTGTGAATTGAGCGGTAAAGTGTCTCCATCAGCTCCGAAAGATCGCCATCTACCTGCAGCCTGCCTGCGCTGTACAGGTCCCCAAAAGCAAGGTTGGGGTTGGTGACCAGCGTAAACAGCGCCTTGGGGTCTGTCAGTTTGAGCGTAAAGCGGGCATTGCCCTCTTCGGGGTCAATGAATTCATTGTTCCATAACTGGAACCGTAGCGGTGGTGACCCGGCCATGCGCATCAGCTTGGCGATCAGCCAGCGCTCATAACTGTGAGGCTCACGGTCTGCCTGCTGCTCTTCCAGGGGCAACGTCAGGACGTGAGGCCTGTTCTCCGGTCGGTCGTTGGTGGGCGCTGGGGTCTTCCGGGCGGTGCTTTGGCTCATGGATACATATCTCCCTTTTTCAGCTGGTTAATCACGGACTGACGTCGGCGGGTTTGGCCGACAGTGATTCAGCATCAGGGCGTGTCCCGATATCACAACTGAGAATCGCCTGCTTCGTCTTCAGTATAGAAAACAAGCGTGTTTTGTCATATCCCCCACCACACACCAAAGAATGGAGGGTTGCTATTGGGGCAATAGGTAAAAGGGGTAAAAGCGGGAGTGGCGGGCGAAAAAAACCGGGGCTGCAAGGCCCCGGTTTATCGGTGTGCTGTGGGCTGGCGCCGACGTCAGTAGGTCGAACTCATGCCAAACCATTCCGGGAAAATGACGATCATCGCCAGCACCAGTACCTGCATCAGGATAAACGGTAGTACCCCTTTGTAGATATCGGTGGTCTGCACACTGGGTGGTGATACACCCTTGAGATAGAACAAACTGAACCCGAACGGGGGTGTCAGGAAGCTGGTTTGCAGGTTCATGGCAATCAAAATCGCGAACCACAGCATGTTGATGCCCATGGCTTCAGCCACCGGCGCCAGGATTGGCACGATGATGAATGAAATTTCCACGAAGTCGATGAAGAAGCCCAGTACCAGGATGACCAGCATGGCCAGGATGATGAAGCCCCATTTTTCGCCGGGAAGCTGCAGTAGCCATTCTTCCAGCAGATAATCGCCACCGGTGTAGCTGAACACCATCGAGAATGCGGTTGCACCCACCAGGATGGCGAACACCATGGCAGTGACCTTCACCGTGTCCTTTGAGGCATCCCACACCATCTTGAAGGAGAACTGGCGGTAAATGATGGCCAGCACCACGGCACCGACACCACCGAGCGCTGAAGATTCCGTGGGGGTGGCAATACCGGCAAAGATGGAGCCCAGCACGACGATGATCAACGCCAGCGGCGGGATAATCGCCAGCAGCGCTGCACGGATTTCCTTGCCCCGTGACAGTCCGCTGTCATCCGGCATGGCGGGGCCGGTTTCAGGCTTGAAGCGGGTGAGAACAAGGATGTAGATGATGTACAGACCGACCAGCACCACACCTGGGATAACGGCTGCCCTGAAGAGGTCGCCAACCGGGAGTCCGAGCACATCGCCAAGGATAATCAGGATAATCGAAGGCGGTACGATCTGGCCCAGTGTACCGGAAGCACAGATAGTGCCCGTAGCAAGCCGCTTGTCGTAGTTATGGGCCAGCATTACGGGGAGAGAGATCAGACCCATGGCTACTACACTGGCACCGACAACCCCCGTCGATGCCGCAAGCAAGGCACCCACCAGGATGGTGGAAATGGCCAGGCCCCCTGGCAAGCCACCGAACAGTCTGCCCATGGAGGTCAGCAATTGCTCGGCCAGCCGCGTGCGTTGCAGAACCACACCCATGAAGATGAACAACGGCACCGCCATCAGTACCGTGTTCTGCATGACGCTCATGATGCGATAAGGCATGAAGGCGAACAGATCCATGCCTTCGGCATAGATCCCGAAAAACAGAGCAACCCCGCCAAAGGTAAAGGCAACCGGGAAGCCCAGCATCAGCAGGAGGAGGGCCGCTCCGAACATAATCATACCGATCATGCGAGACCCTCCGCGCCGTGCTTGGGCTCATAGGTCTTGTCGCCTGAAATAACCCGAATTGCGAAGGTCACCATGTTGAACCCGGCGATGCCGGTAAACACTGCGGAAATCGGAATCACGCTCTTGATCACCCAGCGATGGGGCAGTCCGCCGGGGTCTCCGCTACCTTCACCCATGCTGTAGGACTCAACGGCGAAATTGTAACCGTAGTTCCAGATCAGATAGGCGAAGGGGATAACAAAGAGGACGGCGCCAATGATGTTGACCCAGGCTTTGGTTTTGTCACTCCAGCGGGTGTAGAAAACGTCCACGCGAACATGGCCGTCCGTGCGCAATGCGTAGGGAATGCCAAGCAGAAACACGACAGAGTACAGGTGCCACTCCATCTCCTGCATACCGATCGAAACCTCATTGAAAGCGTAGCGGGCCACCACGTCGTAGAAGACGTTGCCGGCCATCAGAATCATTGCGGCGCAGGCCACCCAACCACAGAAAATGGACAAGTAGGCCAGGCCCTCGTCCAGCTTGATAATCCAACGCATTGATTGTCCTCCGCCGGGAAGCCGGCGATTTTCAATTGCTATAAACGACAAAACCGGGATCACTGCTGGAGCGATCCCGGCTCAGTTACTGCCGATATGTTACTCGACTTCTGCCATCGTGTTCAGGTAGGCCCGCTCGGAGATGTCCGTGTAGGCCCGGCTCTTCTCAAGATATTCCTGTTGGGACTCTACAATCTTTGCGGCTTGCTCATTGTTTGCCGCGGCTTCCTTCAGGAGCTTTTCATTGGCCTCGTGCATGGCCTGGAAGATCTCCTCAGGGAATTTCTTGATCTGTACGTTGGGGTACTCTTCCTTGATGTTGGCCCAGGCTTCCGCGTTTGCGTGCTGAGAATGAACCAGCATGTCATAGGAGGCTGTGCGCATGGCGACGCGCATAATTTCCCGCAGGTCTGCTGGCAACTTTTCCCATACCTTCTTGTTCACCAGGAACTGCAGCTCCGTAGCGGGCTCGTGCCAGCCGGTGTAGTAGTAGTCCGCAATTTGCTGGAAACCGAGACGCAGATCCAGGGAAGGACCAACCCACTCAACCGCGTCAATGGTGTTGCGCTCCAGGGCTGTGTACAGCTCGCCCGGTGGGATGTTGGTTGGATTAACGCCTACTTCCGCAAACACCTCACCGGCGAAGCCGGGGATGCGCATCTTGAGGCCTTGAAGGTCTTCGAGAGTGTTGATTTCCTTGCGGAACCAGCCGCCCATCTGCACGCCGGTGTTACCGCCCGGGAACGACAGCATGTTGTGAGGTTCGTACACCTCCTGCATCAGTTCCATACCACCACCGTGGTAGAACCAGGCGTATTGTTCCATCGCGTTCATGCCGAAAGGCATGCTGGTGAAGAACAGGGTGTTGGGTACTTTGCCTTTCCAGTAGTAGGACGCAGAGTGTCCCATGTCGTACTGACCGGCCTTGACCATATCAAAGACGCCGAAGGGCGCTTTGTGCTTGTTTGACGAGTCGATGCGGACCTTCAGGCGGCCGTCGGACATTTTTTCGACAGTTTCAGCGAACCGTTTGGTGGTGTCACCGAAAATCGGGAAGTTGGGCCCCCAGGTTTCAGCCAGGCGCAGGGTAAACGTGTCTTGAGCGAGAGCCTGTGTGGAAGCAAAGGTAGTTGCTACAGCCAGCACAGCCGCGGATAGAACAGAACGGATCTTCATTGCTCTTCTAGCCTCTTTTGTCGTTGTTGTGTTGAGAGCCTCTCCCTCTGTCAGGGAAAGTAACTCCTAATTCTAGTTCAAGTTATCAACAAACGTTAAGAAACGGAACGAAAAACCCGCGTCTGTACGACCTAGGTCTTACGACTTTCTCCCGCTGGTCAGCGTGAGAAAATGGTCATGGTCTAGAACAATCCTATCTGCTCACCCGCAGGACGCCTGAAGAGGTCGCTTCTAAGGGGGGCTGCCTGATGAAGGTTCAGGCCCAGTTGCCTCGCGCGCTTTGCGAAGCGCTGGCGGACAAGATCTGCGTAGGGGCCCGTTCCCGTCATCCGGCGCCCGAACTGGGCGTCGTAACTTTTGCCGCCCCGCAGATCGCGCATGCGATTCATCACATGACTGGCCCGGTCTGGAAAATGCCGCTGCAACCAGTCCTGGAATAGCTCATCCAGTTCCAGTGGCAGGCGAAGCATGATCCAGTTTGCCTGTTCCGCACCTGCCTCTGCTGCGGCCCCCAGAATGCTCTCGATTTCATGATCGTTGATGAACGGGATGACCGGCCCCAGGATGATGCCGGTCGGAACGCCGGCGGCCGCCAACTCACGAATGATTTTCAGGCGTGTGGCCGGTGCTGCGGTACGCGGCTCCATCTGCCGTTTCAGGGTGTTATCCAGTGTGGTCAGGCTGACCCGGACTGAGCAGAGGCCCTGGCAGGCTAATTCTGACAACAGGTCCAGATCACGCAGGATCAACGCGCCTTTAGTGATAATGGAAACCGGGTGGCGGTACTCGGCCAGTACCTTGAGTATGTTACGAGTAATTTCCCGGTGCTTCTCGACTGGCTGATAGGCGTCAGTATTTACGCCAAGAGCGATGGGCGACACCCGATAACCGGGTTTATCGAGCTCCCTCCGAAGCTGTTCCTCAGCATTGGGCTTGGCGATTAACCGCGTTTCGAAGTCCAGCCCCGGCGACATGTCCCAGTACGTATGGGTAGGCCGGGCAAAGCAGTATATGCACGCATGCTCGCAGCCCCGGTACGGGTTTATGGACTGGTCGAACGGCACATCCGGCGACTGGTTGCGGCTGATGATCGTACGCACCCGCTCATCCACCACTTCGGTTGCCAGGGAATCCGGGCAGGCATCGTCAGCGGGGTCCCGATACCAGCCGTCGTCGTATTGGCGGTCGGTAACAATGGGCTGGAAACGATTCTGTGGATTGAGCGGCGTCGCGCGAGTCTTCATTGGGAAACTCTCGATACTGTTTAAATATACAGTACTATCGATAGCTCGCGATTTCCAGTTTTCACGCTCGGAGAGTGGAAGACCTCAGACGTCATCCATCATGCCAATCTGTCGTGCCAGCCTCATGGCTTCGTTCTCCTCCATGGCGCGTAGGGATTCGGCGAGTTCCTTCGCTTCTGGAATCTCGGCTTTGCCGGCCAGGCTGTCATACAGGTCGATCAGCTGGTCGTGGAAGCTAAACACCTCTCTGACAATACTGTCGAAGTCGAGATTGGCGTAATGATCATCACAGGTGCGGTGGGTTCTGATGGCTTTGTGTTCGTCGTTCAGGTAATCGTAGAGTCTTGTTTTCAGAGCCCGAGAATCCGCCTGTTTCTCGAACTCCGCTGTGATGCGTTCCAGTTCGGCTTCATGATCCGCGAGGTAAGTCAGTAGCGCCCGGGCTCGTTCCTCCTTGTTCTTTGTTGAGCACTCCGACAAACATCGGGACAGGTGGGCGTGGAGCTCGCGAGCCCACTCAATCAAGTCTTCAAAACTTTTTATGTCCATTTGCCAGGCTCCTTATCCACATGGGTCATCGGAGAACGGATGTGAAGCATCACTACGAGAAGTCTAGCCGACATTGGTAAACTTGCCCGGTGACCCCCACAGTCTGATGAGATACTCTCTGGACGGTATACCATCTGTGTACTCGCGAAATGGAAACGCCAATGGCAGAGCAACCCCCGCTGGGAATCATTGAAGGCTTCTATGGACCGTTGTGGAGCTGGGAAGAGCGTCGGCAGCTGGTTGCGGCTCTGGCTCCCCACGGTTACCGGAACTACTGGTATGCACCCAAGGCGGATGCCTTTCTCAGGCGCCGTTGGAGCGAGCCGCATCCGCAAGCGGAAGCCAATGAGCTGGCCGACTTCGCCCGGTTTTGTTGCAGTCACGGAGTTCGGTTCGGAATTGGCCTGAGCCCGTTCGAGGTGTTCAATAATTTCGATAGCTCGGCGAAAACCGCGCTGACGCAAAAGTTGGCAGCGTTTGATCAACTGGGCATCACCGATCTGGCAATCCTGTTTGACGACATGAAAAGCGATACGCCGGAACTGGCGGCTCGACAGGCGGACATCATTCATTGGGTAGCAGAACACAGTTCAGCGGACCAACTGACGGTCTGCCCCAGCTACTACTCCGATGATCCGGTGCTGGACCGGGTGTTTGGTCCTCGTCCCGAGCATTACCTGGAAGATCTGGGCAAGGCACTGGACCCGTCCGTTCAGGTGTTCTGGACTGGCGAGGAGGTGTGTTCGCGGGAGATATCGCCGGGCCATCTGCAGCGTGTTGCAGAAGCGCTGGGGCGCAAGCCGGTACTGTGGGATAACTACCCGGTGAACGACGGCGACCGTATGTCCCGCCATCTGCACCTGCGGGCATTTACCGGCCGGCCGGCGGCCAACGGCCCGTATCTCTCGGGCCACGCCATTAATCCCGCGTTACAGCCAACCCTCACTGCGATTCCGGCCATCACCCTGGCCCGTAGCTACAAACAGGGGCCCGGCTACCAGTATGGCAAGGCCTTCCAACTGGCCGCCGAGGAAGTGTTGGGCAAAGAGTTGGCGCAGCAGGTACAGGCCGATCTGCTGCTGTTGCAGGATGCCGGCTTGCACAGGATCGGTACCGAACGCCATCAGGCGCTGGCGGAATGTTATCGCCGCTTTGATCACCCGGCCGCCAGGGAAATCCTGCATTGGCTGGCTGGCCGCTATCAGGTTACCGATGAAATGGTGCAGACCCAGTAACTGGCGGCAGTCGCCTAATTTAGATAATACTCAACCGTAGTCACTACCCTAACGGTTTTTATCGGCTGCTGGCCCTCGCTGACGCCGGGGGCCTGGTCGCGGGCCAGGATCTGGAACACGCCCTGATTGGCGCGGCGCAGGTTCCCCAATTCAGTTTTGGCATCCCTGGCAAACTGTGCGGCGGCCTCGCGGGCGGCGGCGGTTGCTTCGGCAATCATCTCTGGTTTGATGTCGTTCAACCGGTTAAACAGGTAAGTCGGCCCACCCGGGCCATAATCGGATGACAGAATGACGCCGGAATCCACCAGTTCACTCACCGATTGCGCGGCCTGGCGGATGCGCTCGATATTGTTGCTGCGCACCATCAGGGTCTGGTTGATGATGAACTTCTGGCCGTTGCTTTCCTGGTAGGGATTGGCGCGGGTGTCCGTAACGTCCAGACGTTGCAGTTCCACCGCGTCGGTATCGATGGCCTGCAGCTTGAGAAACGCCATGATGGCTTCGCGGCTGCTGTGGGCCTTCTCGCGAGCTTCGTCCAGGCTGTTGCCGGTGGCGACGAAACGCAGGGGCCACAGTGCAAGGTCCGCCTGTACCTCCCGTTCCGCAACGCCCTTGACGGTGACGAACCGGTCTCCGGTGCGTAGCCCGGTCAGGCCGTCGGCGATGAGCGATGCGGAAACAATGGCGGCAATCGCCAGGATCAGGGCAGACAGAATTTTCATCACGGCGTCCTTGTGTGTGGATCTGGCGGATACCATCGCCGCAAATACCGGGGGCGTCAAGCGCCCCCGGAGGGGAGGTCTGCTAAGAGGAGGCGGTTGCCACCTCGGCCTTGCCTGTCTTGATCATGGCATAGCCAAACCCGATCACCAGCGAACCGATGGCAATGGCGGCCACATAGGGCAGTACCGTGCTTACCGCATTGGGAATGGCGAGCACGAACAGACCGCCGTGGGGTGCCATGAGTTTGACGGTGAACAGCATGGACAGGGCTCCGGTGATGGCGCCTCCCACCATGCACACCGGGATCACGCGTAGTGGGTCTTTGGCCATGAAGGGGATCGCACCTTCAGAGATAAAGCACAGCCCCAGCACAAAGGAGGCCCGCCCGGCCTGCCGTTCGGCCTCTGCAAACTTGGCGCGAGCAATAAAGCTCGCCACACCCATACCGATGGCCGGCACCATGCCCGCGGCCATGATCGCCGCCATGGGGGCCGAACCACCGCTGCCTTCTGAGAGTAAACCGACACCGAAGGTATAGGCGGCCTTGTTCACCGGCCCGCCCAGGTCAAAGCACATCATGGCCCCGAGAATGCCGCCCAGCAGGATGGCGTTGGTGGTGCCCATGCCTTCCAGGAAACTGGTCAGCCCATCCATCAGGGCGGCAGCGGGTTCGCCGACCACGTAGATCATGCCAAGGCCGGTGACCAGACTGGCCAGCAGCGGAATGATCAGGATGGGTTTGAGGGATTCGACACTCTCTGGCATCGGCAGTTTCTGGCTGATGAAGCGCGCCACATAACCGGCCAGGAAGCCGGCGATGATGCCACCAAGAAAACCGGCGCCAAGGGTACTGGCCAGATAGCCACCGATCATGCCCGGAGCCAGGCCTGGCCGGTCGGCAATGGACCAGGCGATATAGCCGGCCAACAGAGGAATCATCAACTGGAAGGCGGTGCCGCCGCCGATCTGCATCAGCGCGGCTGCCAGGGTGCCTTCCTCTTCGAATGCGTCAATGCCGAACACAAACGACAGGGCGATCAGCAGGCCGCCGGCCACCACCATGGGCAGCATGAAAGATACGCCCGTCAGCAAATGCTTGTAGGGGCCGCGTTTCTCGCCACCACCTCCTGAGGTCGCTTTTTTCTGGCCTTCCTCGACAGAGGCATTGGTGATGGCGTCATCAATGGTGGGCCCCGGTTTTTTCAGGGCGCTGCCGGTGGACGTGCGCCAAAGCCGCTTGCCGGCAAAACGGCTGGGGTCGACTTCGATATCACAGGCCAGGATCACCAGATCCGCCGCCTCGATTTCCTCGGCGGTCAGCGGATCCTGGGCACCCACGGAGCCCTGGGTTTCCACGCGGATCTGATGGCCAGCAGCGGTCGCGGCGGCGGTCAGGGCTTCTGCCGCCATAAAAGTGTGGGCAACACCGGTGGGGCAGGCGGTGACGGCGACAATGCGTTTGCCTGCGCTACCTGAGGTGGCAGGCTCGGGCTGTGAAGCCTCTGTTGGTTGATAGGGCTCGGCCTGCTTTTCGGCCTGGTCCAGAATCGACGCGGGATCGGGCAGGGCGGCCGTTACCGGGACCTGATAGAGGCGTTTGCTGGCGTAGGCGTTCAGGTCCGTTGGTGTTCCTGTTGCGGCAACGACCAGGTCCGCCGAGGCGATGACATCCTCGGGCAGGGACGACAGTGGTTGCTGCGGGCTGCGAATGTCTGTTCTGGCTTCCCAGCCCTTTTGCTGCGCGGCCCGTTCCAGGGCCCGGGCCGCCAGGAAGCTGGTGGCCACGCCCTGAGGGCAGGCGGTTACAATGATCAGTTTCATGATGGCATCTCCCCATTGTTGTTGTGCCCGGGCCAGGGGGTAAAGAGAGTGACGCGGGTTTGCTGAATCAGTTGGGTGAAGTCGTCGGCCATTGGATCGCCAACGCCAATGTGGCGAACGCACTCGGCCGACAGCGCGGTGGCGGTCGACAGCACCTGTTCCGGGTGGTGACGTTCGAGCAGGCCGTGAATCATTCCGGCCAGCAAAGTGTCTCCGGCGCAGACGGTGCTTGTGGCGGTCACGGGCGGTGGCGACGCTTGCCAGTTGCCCTTCGGCGACAGCCAGAGCACGCCTTTTTCGCCCATGGAAATCACCACATTGGCGATGCCGGTGGCCTGAAGTGAGCGACCTGCCTCGGCGATGGCGTCCAGGCTCTCCAGAGGGTGCCCGGCCCATTCGGCCAGCTCTTCCGTATTGGGCTTGATGCCGTCTGGCAGCACCTTAAGCCCGGCTGTGAGGCCTGCGCCGCTGGTATCCAGCCACACCGGGATGTCTGCTTCGCGAGCCAGGGTGACCAGTTCCGCCAGTGCCTCGGGCGGAAAGCCGACGGGCAGGCTGCCAGCAATGGCAACGGCATCGAACCTGTTGTTCAAGTTACCCAGGCGTGCCTTTAATCGGTCCAGGGCATCCGCGGGTACGTCAAATCCGGGCCCGTTCAGATCGGTCACACGACCATCGCCCTCGGCAATTTTCACGTTGATGCGATTCTGCCCGGGGATGCGGACAAAGTGGTCTGCCAGGATGTCAGACGAGAACAGGCGATCGAAGGGCGCGGCGTTGATCTCTCCCAGCAGTCCGGACACGGTCACGGTATGGCCGAGACGTGACAGCACACGGCCCAGGTTAATGCCTTTGCCGGCAGCTTCCAGGCGTGTGGACCGAGAGCGGTTCACGTTACCCAGCCGGATTGAGTCGGTTTCGGCATTGAGGTCCAGAGCCGGGTTCAGGGTGATGGTGAGTACGCGGGCCATTACAGTGTCTCCAGGGCGTCGCGCACTTCGGCTGCGGTGGCCTTGCCCAGCGCCAGTTTCGCCTGTTCACGGGCGTGTTCGCGGCTAAGCCCGCGGATACAGGCTTTGACCAGTGGCACTCGCCGGCTGGTCACCGACAGCTCGTCCACATCCAGGCCCAGCAGTACCGGAATAGCCTGTGGGTCGGAGGCCAGCTCGCCACAGATACCTACCCAGCGTTCGTGAGCATGGGCGGCTTCGACGGTCATGCGGATCAGTTGCAGTACCGAGGGGTGCAACCCGTCGGACTCGGCCGAAAGCTGGCCGTGGCCACGGTCGATGGCCAGGGTGTACTGAGTGAGGTCATTGGTGCCCACCGAGAAAAAATCCACTTCCGGTGCCAGGGTGTGGGCCAGCAGGGCGCAGGAGGGCACTTCAATCATCACGCCCACCTGGAGGCCCTGGCAGGGAATCTCGGCGCGGACCCGTTCGACGATGGCCTTGGCCGCGCGAAACTCTTCCAGGTCTTTGACCATGGGAAACATGATTCGCAGTGGGCGGTTGTCGGCAGCCGTCAGCAGCGCGCGCACCTGGGTTTCGAGAATCTCCGGTCGCGTCAGTGACAGGCGAATACCGCGCAGCCCAAGGAAGGGGTTGTCCTCATGGGGAAGGGGCCAGTAATCCAGTGGCTTGTCGCCACCCACATCGAGGGTGCGTGCGACCAGTGGCAGGCCGTTGAGGGCGTCGAAGGCATGGCGATACTCCTTCACCTGGGTGTCCAGGTCAGGCGCGTCCGGGTGTTCCATGAAAATGAACTCGGTACGCAGCAGACCAATGCCATCGGCGCCCCGGTCGACGGCATCCGGGGTGTGGGCGGTGTTGCCAAGGTTGGCGCATACGTCGATGGTGTGGCCGTCGGTGGTGGTGGCTGGCTCGTTCCGGCACTCGTAGGCGTCCGCCTGCAGGCGGGTGAGTTGGTCCAGGCGACGGTCAATGCGGTCGCGGCGTTCGGCGCCGGGGTTGGGCACCAGGCAGCCGCGTTCGCCGTCGACCACCAGGTCCGTTCCGTTGCTGATGGTCAGGATTCGATCACCAGCCCCGACCACGGCAGGAAGCCCCAGCGCCCGAGCCAGGATGGCGCTGTGGGATGTGGCGCCACCACGGGCTGTGATCAGGCCGCGAACGCGCTGGGTGTCCAGCCTTGCCACATCGGAAGGGCCCAGATCGTCCGCCACCAGTACATAGGGTTCGTCCGGCGGTGTCGGCATGGCCACCCCACAGAGGTTGGCCAGCACGCGCCGGCCAACATCCCGCAAATCTGCCGCCCGTTCGGCCAGAAGCCGGTCTGCCAGTGCTTCCTGGGCCCGCGCGGCGGTATCAATGGAGAGCCACCAGCCGGCTTCGGCGGACGCGCCTTCGTTGATGGCTTCCAGGGCAGCCTGGTAGAGATCGTCGTCCTGGAGCATTTCCACATGCACAGACAGAATCGGTGCCGCCTCACCGCCTTCGGCCTGGCGAATCAGCGTGCGCAGTTGTCCGTCGGCTTCGTCGATGGCCCGGCCCAGTCGGCTGGTCTGTTCACCGGCATCACTGGCGGTGGCGGGGTAGTCCAATGTTGGCTGGCGCATGACGAAGGCGGGTGCCAGAGCCAGGCCCGGTGAGGCGGCGACCGCTTTCAGGGGTTCGTCATCGATCAGAGGTTCGGGTTCCGGTTCGGCAGGCGCCGGCTTGCTCTGTTGTTGTCGAAGCGGGGAGACGGTTTCTCCTAGCCCGTTATTAATGGACTGGCAAACGGCTTCTACCGCCTGTTCCGCATCGTCGCCGGTTGCGGAGATGATCAGGGTTTGCCCTCTGCGGGCACCGAGGCCGATGATCCGGGTGAGACTGGTTGCCGATACCGAATTGCCATCGCCGTCTTCCAGGCGGATGCGAATGTCTGCGTTGTGCTGACGGGCTTCCTGTACCAGCTGTTTGGCGGGCCGGGCGTGAAGGCCATGGGTATTCAGCAGGCGCACCCGGTCGCTGACCGCATTGGCCTGCTCACCGGAAAGCCGGGAAAGTACAGCATCCACGGACTGGCTTTCCAGAGGGATGTTCTGGGCCAGGAAATTATCGATACGCTCCAGCAATTCGCGGCAGTCGTCGCCAGGGCCCGCCAGACAGAAAACGCCGGCGAGGTCGTCGCTGGGTTCTTTGGGGGTTGCCAGTGCCAGCGCAGGTCGGATACTGCCAACGCTGTGGTGAACCAGCCAAAACCCCTGGCCCAGCCCCACGGGTGGCTGGCTGACAATTTCTTTCATAAAGCTGGCGTCGACACAGCTCAACCCCTGCAGCCGGGCAGCAGCGCTGATGGCCAGTTCGCTGGTGGTCCGGGTGTTAACACCCAGGCAAAGAGTCTGAGCGTCGCATTTAGGCACCACTGGTTCTTTCGACAATAGGGTCACCAGCGCCTCGGTGTCATCGGCTTCGGCCAGTTTCCGTGACAAGCCGGGTTTGTCCAGTACGCGGGTCAGGTGGCGCAGGATATCCAGATGCTCATCTGACTGGGCCGCAATGGCGACCAGCACATACACCGTGGCGTTGTCATGCCAGGTAACGCCGCCTGGAAACTGCAACACCCGGATGCCTGTGCTGGTAACCGCGTCGCGGCTTTCGGGTGTGCCGTGGGGGATGGCAATGCCGTTACCAAGGACGGTGGAGGACTGTTGCTCCCTGGCCAGCATGCCCGCGTGGTAGTCGGGAGTGGTCCGGCCTGCGTCCTGCAGTTCCTGGCTGGCCTGGTTCAGGGCATCCTGCCAGTCGGTTGCAGTGCAGCCCAGGCGGATATCATTGGCTGTTAGCGTCAGCATGTGGGTAGCCTCGCCTTGTTGTTGTGTGGTGCCGGCACTGACGATCAGGATATTGGTCACTGCCAGTGAAAATGGGAGTTGCTGAATCGTGTCAGCAGACATAAAATGAATCATGAAACAGATATGATCAGAAATCAAGCAATCTGTGCCCAGGAGGAATCGGCCCCATGACCCTTGCAGAACTTGCCCGCCTGGCGGGGGTGTCCCGCACCACAGCCAGCTACGTTATCAATGGCCAGGGGCCGGCCCGCCGGATTAAGCCGGCGACTATCGAAAAGGTGATGGCGGTTGCGCGGGACAACCACTTCCAGATAGACCCGCAAGCCGCGTCGCTGCGTGGTGGGGCCAGCCGCACCCTGGGGTTTATCCTGCCGGACCTGGAGAACGCCAGTTACGCCCGCCTGGCCAAATTGCTGGAGCAGGGTGCCCGTGCCCGGGGCTATCAATTGCTGATTGCCGGCTCCGGGGATGACCCGGATACCGAGCGCGAGCTGGCACGTTCTCTCAAGGCAAGGCGATGCGATGCCCTGATCGTTGCGAGTGCCCTGCCACCGAATGACCCCTTCTACCAAGAGTTGCAGGAGGAAGACCTGCCGGTGATCGCGGTGGACCGGTCGCAATCACCGGGTGTGATCAGTTGCGTGGTCAGCGACAATCGCAAGGGCGCAGCCACACTGGCCCGTTCAGTGCTGGAGCCGGGCACCGGGTCGGTGGTCTGGCTTGATGCGGTGCCGGCGCTGGCGATGACACGGGAGCGCCGCGAGGGCTTTGAGGAGGTGGCTCGGAGTCGCAGTGGACAATGGGCGGTCTACAGTGGCGAACACTATGACCGAGCCTCCGGCGCCCGACTGATGCAGCAGGTGCTGGCGGATCAGGGGCTTCCGGATGCGTTGATTACTGCCTCGTACACCCTCTTGCAAGGGGTGCTCGACGTGCTGCTGGAGCAGCCGGGAGGCTTGCCGCAGTCCCTCAGAATGGCTACCTTCGGAGATGACCGGCTGCTGGATTTCCTGCCGGTCAAGGTTCACTCGTTACCCCAAAAACACGAAGCCATTGCCGAGGCAACGCTGGACCGGGCGCTGGCTGCCATCGCAGGTCACGGCGAGCCGGAAACCGTTATTATCAACCGCTCGCTGAAACGGCGGTGTTGAGTCAATGGCCGGGGGCGGTGTTGCCGGTGCGCTTCATGCGGCCGCAGGGGCTTAGTCCTTAGTCACAGGTTGTTTCGGGTACCTTGCGGAACTTTTTCAGCATCGCCTCGCGCCCTCGTGCTTCGTCCCGGTACTCCTCGGGCAGGGGCAGCAGGAAATACAGGTAATCGCCCTTGTTGCGGTTTTCAATGACCGACAGTTCGCTTTTATCGGACGACGTTCCGGTAAAAACCGGGCTGATAACCGCTACGGTCAGGTCGGGCTGTCGCTGCAAAAGGGCCTCTACCGTGCCCAGGCGCTCCTCGCTGTGAAAGGTGCCCGTCAGGTGAATGACCTGGTGCTCGGGGTGGCGTTCCCTTGCGGCCAGTATCCGGCTTGCCATGGTGTTGTCCCGCAGCAACTGGGCGTGATAAGTGTTCTGCAGTCGCTCATTGTCGGCGGTGCCATGCCGGCCGCCCATGGTGCCAAAGAATTTTTCCCGGTAGGCCGCGCTGCCTGCGAAGGGCGCGTCTGGGATGTGGCGCTTCCGAGCTGCGTTCAGGTCCGCCAGATACTCGGGCCCCTCGCGCCCCACGCAGCGAGCGATATCGCCCGGTGCGTTTGCGGCGATGACCGGCAGGCCCTGGCGCCGGGCAAATTCCACCAGCGGTCTGTAGGCGTATTGGTAGATAGGCCAGGCGCCGGCATCCTCGACCAGTTCCATTTCGCCAATGTCGCCGGCCAGGTAGCGGTCCAGCACCGGCTGCCGGTCCACCTCGAACTGTTCCATGGATAACACCTGTTCAGGGCGATGCTGGTACAGATGAGCCTGCAGGCGGGATTGGAGCAGGTGAGCGCCCTGGTGGCCGTGATATTCGCCAATCATGACCACATCCTGTTCCGCAAGTCGCTCGGCCAGTTGCGGTACGGAAACCGCCGTGCCGGATACGGCCTCGACCACGGGGGCATGATAGTGGGTTTGTGGTGGCGCCGGTTCCGGTGTTGGTGCCAGCAGAGAGCAGCCCGTCATCAGCGGGATGACAGCAAGTGACAATGTGATCGGCGCATGGGACATGAAAAACCGGCCAGTCTTGCAGCCGCTCAGGGCCGCGTTGGAGAACTTGATAGACATCTATACGATGCTGCGGATTGCGTAGCCAGTCAATTGTTCATGAACGAGCGTGCTATAAGGCACCGCTCCGGTTTTATTCCATACGTTCTGCGCTATGCTACCGGCATTCCCCATCTGGCCAGAAGGACGATCATGATCCCCTTTCGTTTTGTTGACCGCGTGAAGTTCATTGTTGAGCGCCAACTCGTAAAAGGTGCGGGCTTTCAGTTGTTGGTGGTAGGTGTCTTTATCGGCATTATTTCGCTTGTCGGCGGCTTGCTGGTGATCCCGCTCGGAACGCCGTTTGAAGATGTCGGCGACGCCATCTGGTGGGCATTTCTTCGGCTGACGGACCCGGGCTATCTGGGGGACGATGTGGGTAACTGGCAGCGGTTTGTGTCCACCATTCTTACTGTCAGTGGTTATGTGGTTTTCATGGGCACGCTGGTGGCGATCCTGACGCGCTGGTTGATCGCCAAAATGACCGACCTGGAGCGGGGGCTAACCCCGGTTACGCTGAGAAATCACATCGTAGTTCTGGGCTGGACCAGCCAGACCTTACCGCTGCTGGGCGAGTTGCTGGGGTCATCAGGGCGCATGCGCCGTTTCCTGGAAAAACGTGAAACCAACCGCTTGCGTCTGGTGGTGCTTTCCGAGCATGCCTCGGCGGCCCAGGTGCATGAGTTACGTGACGAGCCCGGGATCGGGCGCAAGTCTCGTCAGATCATCCTGCGCGCCGGCGCTGCCATCCAGCCGGATGCCCTGCAGCGGGTTGCCTGCCTGGATGCTGCGGCAGTGATTGTGCCTAGCGCCTCCCATCAAGCAGGCAGCCTGGTGACGTCGGACGTGGAGACAGTGAAGGCGCTGCTGTCCATTGCCGCCCAGGCGCGGCATCTGGGGGCGTCGCTGCCCTTTGTCATTGCGGAGATACAGGATGTGCGCAAGCTCGCGGTGATCGAGCGCGCCTATCCTGGAGAGGTGGAAGTGGTGGCCGGCGACGCCACCATAAGCCGGCTGATGGTGCAGAACATCCTCCATCCGGGGTTGTCGGAAATTTACAACGAACTGCTGACCGCCGGTGAGGGTTGCGAAATCTACATCCGGGGTGGCGACGCCCTGGCGGGATTGTCCCTTGGCGAATTGGCTTCTCTGCGGCCCCAGGCAATTGTGCTGGGTATTCTGAAGCGCTCGGGCAAGGCCTGGATGGTGAGGATGCCGGCCTCGTCAGACACGGTGATTGAGGCTGGGGACCGCGTTGTCATGATGGCCAGGGACTACACCGAAACCGAGTCCGATTCGAGGGTGCCACCGCTGCCTGTTATCGCTCGAGGTGAACCCGCAAGCCGGGCCGTCTCGTTTTCAGGCGGGGTTCACCGAATTCTTGTGTTGGGGTGGAACCGCCGGGTGCCAAGCCTGATCGATGAGTTTTCCAGCTACAGCCAACGGCGGTTCGAGGTAGATCTCGTTTCAGTGGTGCCGGCCAAGGAGCGGGAACAGGAAATTGACCGCTACCTGGGGGGGCAGCGGGAGGTGACCTGCCGCCACATCGAAGCGGATTACATGGTGGAAGGCGAGTTGAGGCGCGTTGGGCCGCTTAACTATGAGTCCATCATGCTGTTGAGCAGTGATCGCCTGGCGTCCGGCGAGGAAGCCGACGCCCGTGCCATGGTGGGTTACCTGCAACTGGAAGACCTGTTGAGTGAAGGCGGTAAACGCCCGCAACTGATCATGGAACTGAGCGACCCGGACAATCGAAACCTGTTGATGGGCCACCAGAGCGAAATGCTGATCAGCCCGATGATCATCAGTCACGTGCTCGCCCAGGTCGCTCTGAGGCGGGAGCTGAGGGTGGTGCTGGATGAGCTGTTTACGGTGGGCGGTGCTGAGGTGCAGTTCCGGGATCCCCGGGACTATCCTTTGCCTGCCAGCGCGGATTTTCAGGTACTGGAGAAAACGGTCGCTGCGGAAGGAGAAGTGGCGCTGGGCATATGGCGCGCGCAGCCCGACTCGTTGGGGCGGCATCTGGCGCTGAGCCCGCCACGGGACGAGTATCTTGACCTGAATAGCGCTGATCGGCTCGTTGTTCTTTGCAATGCGTGAGGGAAGATGTCTTCATTCATACAAAAAATGCCGAATATAGATAATATAAATTTCAATTATAAAATCAAAGCCACTAAAGTAACCCTCAATGTCAGCGGTCTGGTTATTTTTTGAACGGACGCTGGCTCGCTGAAGTCGCTTTTATGCTTCATAAAAGAGCACCTCAAACCTTAGAAACAGGACTGAGACCATGCCATACGCAAAAGACGTTGACGCCATCGCTTCCCTGCTGAAGCAAAACCCGACCTGGAACGCCATCAAGCCCGAGCACGCGGCCCGCATGCGCGCCCAGAACAAATTCAAGACTGGTCTGGACATCGCCAAGTTCACCGCGAAAATCATGCGCGAAGACATGGCGAACTACGACAAGGACACGGCTCAGTACACCCAGTCCCTGGGTTGCTGGCATGGCTTCATCGGTCAGCAGAAGCTGCTGTCCATCAAGAAGCACTTCGGTACCACCAAGCGTCGTTACCTGTACCTGTCTGGCTGGATGGTTGCGGCTCTGCGCTCCGAGTTTGGCCCGCTGCCTGACCAGTCCATGCACGAGAAGACCGCTGTATCTGGTCTGATCGAAGAACTGTACACCTTCCTGCGTCAGGCGGATGCCTGGGAACTGAACCACCTGTTCCGCGCCCTGGAAGAAGCTCAGAACGCTGGCGACAACGCCAAGGCTGACGAGCTGATCAAGCAGATCGACAATCACGAAACTCACGTTGTGCCGATCATCGCCGACATCGACGCTGGTTTCGGTAACGCCGAAGCAACGTACCTGCTGGCCAAGCAGATGATCGAAGCAGGCGCTTGCTGTATCCAGATCGAGAACCAGGTGTCCGACGAGAAGCAGTGTGGCCACCAGGACGGTAAAGTGACCGTTCCTCACGCCGACTTCCTGTCCAAGATCAACGCTGTACGTCTGGCTTTCCTTGAACTGGGTGTGGACGATGGTGTGATCGTTGCCCGTACTGACTCACTGGGCGCTGGCCTGACCCAGAAGATCGCTGTTACTGAAGAGCCGGGCGACCTGGGCGACCAGTACAACAGCTTCATCGACGGTGAAGTGATCGAGAAGGCTGAAGACATCAACAACGGTGACGTTGTGATTAAGCAGAAAGGTCAGCTGGTTCGTCCCAAGCGTCTGGCGTCTGGCCTGTTCCAGTTCAAGCCTGGCACTGGCGAAGACCGTGTGGTTCTGGACTGTATTACCAGCTTGCAGAACGGTGCTGACCTGTTGTGGATCGAAACCGAGAAGCCCCACGTTGGCCAGATTGCTGCCATGGTTAACCGCATCAAGGAAGTGGTTCCCGATGCCAAGCTGGTTTACAACAACAGCCCGTCCTTCAACTGGACCCTGAACTTCCGTCAGCAGGTATTCGATGCATGGAAGGAAGAAGGCAAGGACGTATCCGCTTACGAGCGCGCCGACCTGATGAATGCCAAGTACGACGAAACCGATCTTGGCAAGCTGGCCGACGAGTGGACTGCCAACTTCCAGCGTGACGGGTCACGTGAAGCCGGTATCTTCCACCATCTGATCACTCTGCCGACTTATCACACGGCTGCTCTGTCTACCGACAACCTGGCCAAGGGCTACTTCGGTGACGAAGGCATGCTGGCTTACGTTGCAGGCGTTCAGCGTAAGGAAATCCGTCAGGGTATCGCGACTGTAAGGCACCAGGACATGGCCGGTTCCAACATCGGTGATGATCACAAGGAGTTCTTCGCGGGCGACGCAGCCCTGAAGGCTGGTGGTAAAGACAACACCATGAACCAGTTCTAAATAACGGTTCGGGTGTTGTTCCCGGGCTTGCCCGGGACCTGCCACAAAAAAAGCCCTGCCGGGATTCCGGCAGGGCTTTTGTCGTTTAAGGGGGTAAGGGCCATGGGGATAGGGAGTGGAATTCCTTAGTGGCGTTCACTCAGCTTCTTGCGGGTTTCCAGGCGACCTTCCCGACGGATTTCGGCGTTGTTGAAGCGGCGTTTCTCGTCGTCGGTTTCCGGCTCTACCGCAGGCACGTCCACGGGATTGTCGTTCTCGTCCAGCGCCACGAAAGTGAAAAATGCGGAAAGGATATGTCGGGACTCTCCGGTGTAGCTGTTTTCCGCTTCCACCCGAGCTCCGATTTCCATGGATGACCCCCAGCTGCGGTTCAGGGCAAGGCTGAACAGCAGGGTATCGTTGCCCTTGGCGGGCGCGCGGAAGTGAATGGAGTCCACCGCTGCCGTGACGCAGACATGGCCGGAGTGTCGTTCCGCCACCACCAGGGCCAGACGGTCGCACTTGGCCATAATCATGCCCCCGAACACCGTCTGATGTGCGTTCATGTCATTGGGAAAAACCTTGTAGACATGTTTGTCGATGGCAGAGGCCGCAACCGGCCTGGTGGGTCTGGATGGCATCGTGTGTGCTCCCTGTGATGAACGTATCGCTACTATACCGATCAGGGCATCTGTTTAAAGCGTTCGATGCGCTCGCCCGTTTCCGGGTGGCTCGACAGCATGTCGCGAAGGCTGTCCCACCGGCTAGTGCCTTCCTCGGCCTCTGAGGAACGGTCCTCGCCATGAGCAGCCATCAGGCGCTCCATGATGGTAACGAAGTGGGTCGGGTCCAGGTCGTGGTCCGTCATTGCTTTCAGGGCATAGGCGTCGGCCTCCCGTTCCATGTCACGGGAGTAGGACAGGCTCATCATGACCGCCGGAACCACTACGGTTGCGTCGGAAAACGCAGACAGGTCACCGGTCATCATCACGATCAGCCAGAACGTCAGTGACGATTGCACCATGCCTTTCATGCCATGGTTATGGGCGACATGGCCGATTTCATGGGCGAGGATGGCGGTCAGTTCGTTATCATCTTCGGCGAGGTTCACCAGATCGTCCGTGAAGATCATCGTGCCGTCCGGCAGTGCCATGGCGTTGGCACCGATGGCAGGAGACGAGCGGAAAATCACTCTCAGGTCTTTGCCCGCTACCGGCGTAAGGAAAGGCTCGAAGTGGGCCTGCAACGCCTGCTGCCGTTCCTCCGATAGCCCAGAAGGTTCAAGCCAGGTGCTGTCCAGCGTGGTGAGTGTGGAGTCGCCAACCTGCTCCGCTATACTGTCCGGGAGCGTATTGGCCACCGTCTGGGCCGCCCAGGGTACGCCCCAGACAAATGCGGCACCAGTAGTCGCGACGGTGACGACGACCGCAACCAGAATCAGCCCCAGATGATTTTCCAGCGCGTGCAGCAGGCGATTGCCACGCCCCCGCCGGGATTGCCGGCTAAGCTGATCTACCGCGGCGTTGTTGCCGGTTTCGAATACGCCATCGTCAGGCAGGTGGAGGTAGCGGGGAGTATTGCCAATCCGCGGTGATATCGTCACATCGCTGGGTGAGAGGCGCAGTCGGGTGTCTCCCGCATCAACGATGATCACGCCAGCGGCGGAGCGCAATACTGCGCCCCGCCGGCTGGAGTCATTACCCGAATAGAACTGGCCTTCGATCGTGACTTCAGATGGCGGCGAAGTCGACATCGAAGGCATCCCCCAGTTCCTGTCCCAACGCGCTGGTGCGGTTCTGTTCGGCCGCAACGAAGTGGTTCAGATCCCCGCTGACCATCATGCCCGTGCAGGAAGCCCGGTACCTTGCCATGCGCACCTTGGCCCAGGGAGTGAACAGGCCAAGGGTGAGGACTACAAAGAAACTGTTGGACAGGTAAATCCACACCATTTGCAGTGGCTGCAGGCGGGACTCAAAGCCGTGGCGGTCGAGGTGGACGGCATTGAGGAAGAGGTTCGAAATGCCCGCCATGAAATAGCCGAACAGTGCCAGGTAGCCAGCACCGGCAATGATCGACCCGACGGTAAAGTCGACATAGCGCATGGAGAGGAACGCCGCAACACCGAAGGCAATGGCGATCAGCAGGCCTTTCCCGAAGAAACGGTAGTAGGATCCGGTATCGGCTTTGAGTGCGAACTCGGTGGTACCGTATCGGCTGCCGTTGGCGATGAACTCGTGGGTTTTCTTCATCACCAGTGGGGTAAGCAGCAACAGGGTCAGCATGTTCAGCAGTGGCCACACAAACGCCACCATAAAGGCCTGGCCATAACGGCCCTGAAAGTCGAAACGGATGTTGCGATAGGCACTGTTGACGGCTTTGAACCGCAGCGAGCGCACCATGATCCAGGGTACGAGGGGGATAAACGCAATGGCGAAGACCACTGCGGCTTCAACATACATTTCAGAAAGCACCACGTAGACAACCAGGACAGCCAGAGCAATCAATCGGCCTTTGAGAATAGTGATCGGGCTGGCCAGGTACTGGAAGCTGGCGCCATCGAGTTTGGTGTTGCCATAGAAGTATTGATTGTTACGCACTGTAGCCCAGGCCGAATAAATGCCAAGGGTGACAATGGTCAGCAGGATGTTGACGATCCAGATTCCGAAATATTCACGGCCGTTGCCGGTGAACTCCAGCGGTGCCTCCTGTTGTGAACCGGGCGGGTTGGCCGTTGCTGGCTCGGCGTCTGACGACGCTGACGGTTGGGCGCCGGCGGTTTCCGATTTGGGGGTTACAGCGGCAGCCGGCTGTTTCGAAATCTGTACATCGGCTCCGGCTTTTGTCAGTCGCTCATGGTAAATCAGGGCGTCCGCGTGACTGAGACCGGACTTGAGTGTCTTGGTGGCACCGCTGAAAAGGCTTGCAGTACGTTCGTCTGAGATCCGAAACAGGGCTTGTACATTTTCCCTGACCTCAGCTTCGCTGAATCCGTCGAGAATCCGCCCGGCAAACGTTATCTGATAGAGTTCGTTGTGGAGTTCTTTGGTCATGACGTCCCTTGTACCTGTTGTTCCCTGATGGGGTGCTCATGTCACCCGTTGTAATCGAAAAGTGGGGCTGCGCTCGTAAAAGACCGCTACGGGAAGAAAATTACCAGAAATTCATGTGGCATGTGCGATATCAGGCACAAAAAATCCATGTTAAACCGACGATAAACCGTCGGACGTAAAATTGAGGGTTAGGCGTGACCACAGAGCAGGGAATTGTCTTCGCAGTGTTGGCGGCCACGTTGGTTCTGTTCATCTGGAACCGGCTGCGGTTCGATGTGGTGGCCATGCTGGCGTTGTTGGCGATTGCCATTGCTGGGCTGGTGCCCACTGACGATCTGTTTGCCGGCTTTGGTCACCCTGCCGTGGTGACCGTTGCGGCGGTTCTGGTGATCAGCCAGGGCCTGGTGAATGGCGGTGTGGTGGACAACATAGCCCGGTTCCTGGGGAAGGTAGGGCATCGCCCCACCATACAGGTGCTTACCCTGACGGCGGTCGTTGCGCTCTGCTCCGGTTTTATCAACAACGTGGGTGCGTTGGCGCTGTTAATGCCGGTAGCGGTGTGGATGTCCAGGGAGGCAGGGCGCTCGCCCTCATTGTTGTTAATGCCACTGGCGTTCGGTTCGTTGCTTGGAGGCACCATGATACTGATCGGTACGCCTCCGAATATTATCATCGCCAGCTATCGGGAAGGCACCGAAGCGTTCGGCCTGTTCGACTTTGCGCCGGTGGGCGCTGCGATCACCTTTGCCGGCATCGCTTTCATCGCCCTGGCGGGTTGGCGATTGACGCCCAGAAGGGGCGACGAAAGTGGGGATGACGACAAGCTTTTCAGCGTTGGCGACTATCTGACCGAACTGAAGATCCCTGAAGGATCTCCCCACGCTGGCGCGACGCTCCACAACCTGCTGGCGGAAAGCGGGGAAGACCGGGATGTGGTGGTGCTGGCGCTGATTCGCGACGACAAACGCCAGCTTGCGCCATCAACCTACAAGGTACTGCAAGAAAATGACCTGCTTCTGGTGGAGTCGGACACCGAGAGCCTGCAGGCGTTCCTCGACAATACCGGCCTGGAACTCGGTAGCCAGGATGACGCCGACACCGAGTCCGAAGAGGACAAAGCGGCACGGAAAAGCCGTAAAAAGGAACTGAATGAAGGTGAGGTGCAGCTGACCGAAGCGGTGATTACCCCTGAGTCTTCCCTGGTGGGGCAGACGGCCAATCGTCTCAACCTGCGCGAGCGCAACGGCCTCAATATTGTTGCCGTTGCCCGACAGGGGCATCGGCTGAAGCGCCGGCTGGGGGATATCCGCTTCAATGCCGGTGATATTCTGCTGGTGCAGGGCTTCGAAGACACACTGACCGGTACGCTGTCCAACCTCGGTTGCCTGCCCCTGGCCGAGCGTGGGTTGCGCCTGGGCTCTTCCCGCAAGACCCTGCTGGCGTCCGGCATTTTTATCATCAGTATCGTTGCCATTGTCAGCGGTTGGCTGTCAGCCCCGGTGGCGTTGGTGTCCGGCGCTGTGGCCATGGTTTTGACCAAGCTGATTGACGCCCCCGGTGCCTACCGGGCCATCGATTGGTCTGTGATTGTGCTGCTGGCGGCGATGATCCCGGTGGGACAGGCGCTGGAAACCACGGGTGGCGCAGAGCTGATCGCCGGCCAGATGCTTGCAATTGGTGACGGACTGGCCCCGTCGGCCGTGTTGGTCATGGTTCTGGTGGGAACCATGTTGTTGTCGAACGTGGTCAATAACGCAGCGGCGGCCATTCTGGTGGCGCCTATCGCGCTGAGCCTGTCCGCTGAACTGGGCATGGCTTCCGATGCGGTGCTGATGGCGGTTGCGGTCGGCGCGTCCTGCGCCTTCCTGACGCCCATCGGTCACCAGTCGAATGCGCTGGTGATGGAGCCCGGAGGCTATCAGTTTGGCGACTACTGGCGTTTGGGCTTGCCGCTGTCGATCCTGGTCACCGCTGTTGCCGTACCGATGATCCTGCTGGTTTGGGGGTGATGAAGGGTGATGAAGAGTGATGAAGGGTGATGAAGAGTGATGAAGGGTGATGAGCGCGAGCATCGAGAGCGTTCCCTGTACCAGGCTCTCTGTTATGCTGAAGGCGAGAAACGGGTAATCGACGGAGCCGACATGACGCAGAGCGAACAGGCGCAGAAAACAGAACTGCTGGCCGAGTTGGAGGCGACCCGCCAACGGACCTTTGAACTGGTGGACTCCCTCAGTGATGAGCAGCTTGAGGTGCCCTACCACCCGGGCGTGAACCCGCCACTTTGGGAAATGGGGCACGCGAGCTTTTTCTACGAAGTGTTCGTTTTTAACCTTCTGGATGGAACCCCGAGCTACGATCCGTCCATGGATGACCTGTGGGATTCGTTTCACATTGATCATGGAGACCGTTGGAGTCGCAAACTCTTCCCCGGCCGTGAGCAAACCCTTCAGTATTTCAACACCATCTACGATCGTGTTGCGTCGCGCATCGCACAGCAACCACTGACCGACGAGGCCCTGTACCTCTATCGCTACGCCATTTATCACCAGCACATGCACATTGAGTCGATGACGTGGTGTCGGCAGACGGTTGCCCTGCCTGCTCCCCCCGGCATTGTTGGCGCCTTGCCAGAACGTGTGGAGCCTCTGCCCGGCGATGCACTCATCCCCGGCGGTCGCTACCAGATTGGAATGCCGGGCGAGTCTGACTGCTACGCCACCACCGACTTTGCCTTTGATGGGGAAAAGCCGCGTTTCGAAACCACGGTGGAGCCGTTTGCAATTTCCCGCACCCTTGTTTCCAACCGCGATTTCCTGGCGTTCGTTGAGGATGATGGCTACCGGCGACCTGAACTCTGGTCTTTCGGAGGACGCAAGTGGTTGAGTACCGAGACCGATACTGCCCTGGTGCATGGCAGCTCCCAGCCAATGTTGCGGGAGCCCAGGCATCCACTTTACTGGCGCTGGCACGAGGGCGAATGGCAGGAGCGAGTGTTTGACCGCTGGCAGGCCCTGAATCTGGATGCGCCTGTCGTCCACGTCAGCTATTGGGAGGCCGAGGCCTATTGCCAGTGGGCCTGCCGCCGCTTGCCAACAGAAGTGGAGTGGGAGGCTGCGGCACTGGGTAACCGGATTGGCGAGGATTTTCGTCGTTTTCCCTGGGGGAATGAACGCCCAACACCCGACCATGCGGATCTCGACGCCACCCACATGGCGCAGCAGCCGGTGTGGGATTATCCGGCGGGTGATAGCCGCTCCGGCTGTCGCCAGATGATCGGCAGTGTCTGGGAATGGACCAGCAGTCAGTTTCTTCCCTATGACGGATTCAGGGTCGATATGTACCCCTTTATGTCTACCTTGCAGTTCGGTGATCACAAGGTGACCCGGGGTGGTGGGTGTGCGACATCTTCATGCCTGATCCGGGGCACTTACAGGCAAGCCTATCTGCCCCTTCGCAACGACGTGTACACCGGGTTTCGCACCTGTGCGCTGTCGGATTCGGCTTCTGGTACACGCTGAGGATCTTGATATGAATGTCTATGAAACCGACGAACTACTCGGGCAGTACCTGGGGTTCCATTTTGGTGAAAGCCATTTCGGAGTGGGGAATTATCCCGCCCGCTGCGCCGGTATCTGCCAGGAGTTGATGGCAGGCCGGGATAAACGACGAGCGCTTGATCTTGGGTGCGCGGTGGGCCGAACCGCCTTTGAGCTTGGCCGGGTCTTTGACCATGTGGTGGGAGTGGACCTTTCCCGCCGGTTTATCGATGCGGCGACTACCCTGCAGAAGACCGGAGAGATCGATTACTTCCGCCGCGACGAAGGGGAACTTGGCGAACGCGTAACGGTGAGCCTGAATGCCCTGGGGCTCGACCGGGCGACTGAAAAAGTATCGTTTGCCACCGGCGACGCCAGCAACCTGGGGCCGGAACATGTGGATTATGACCTGGTCTTCGCGGGCAACCTGATTGACCGTCTTCAGGATCCGGGCGCCTTCCTGGAAAGCATCCATAGACGCCTGGCTCTGGGCGGCACCCTGGTGATCAGCTCGCCCTATACCTTGATGGATGAATTCACCCCGATTGCCAACTGGATTGGCGGATACGAACGCAATGGCCAACCCTATACGGTCTATCAGGGTATGAAAGAGATACTCTCGCACCATTTTGAAGAGATACAGCCGCCCAGGGATGTGCCGTTTGTCATCCGGGAAACCCGCCGTAAATTTCAGCACACCATTGCGGAGCTCAGTGCCTGGCGTCGAACCCGGTGATCAGTCCCGGCGGGTAAAAAATGCTGTCTGGGTAGGGTGCCCAACGTCGGGTACGTAGTCTCCAATGCCTCCAAATCGCACGTCATAGCCGTTGCGCTCGGCCACACCACGGGCCCAGCGCTGGAACTTGGGCCTGTCCCATTCGAATTTGTGGTCTTCCTCGCGGAATTCACCCGGCGCCAGGTCGAACAGGGGGTTGTACTCCCGATTTGGCGTGGTCATGAACAGATACCCTGGCCGGTATTCCCCGAACACCGCGCGTTCCACCCTCGACAGCTGCTCTGGCCGGACATGTTCAATGGTTTCCACCATGGCGGCCGCATCGTAGCCGGTCAGGGCAGGATTGCTCTCGGCGTAGGAACCGCGGACCAGCCGGATCCTCGGAGTTTCTTCGCACAGGTATTCAGCGAGCGCTGCACGGGCCTGCTGAAGAGACACGCCGGAATCCTCAAGGCCGGTTATGCTCTCGAACTGTGGGTCGGCAAGCATGCGGTAGAGCAGGGAGCCGGAACCGCAACCCAGGTCGAGTACACGCCTTGCCCCAGTCGACTTCAGGGTACGCAATACGAAATCCAGACGCTCCTCGTGGAGGGAGGTCATCTGGGTCATCATGCTGTTATCCGGAGCCTTGAGTTCGTGCATCAGGCTTTTGCGTTCTCCGTTGGTGATGGTGCCTGGCCGTCGCGATGCAACACCTGGCTTGCCAGGGCGACGCCGGTTTCGCTCATGGTCAGGTAAGCCTCGTCCGCACCCGCTTCGCGAATTCGCTCTGCTTCGTCGGCGTACAGGGTATGCGCCACAATATAGCCGGTGAAGCCCTTTTTCCGAAGGTTTCTGGCGGCGATCAGTTTGCCTTCGATGTCACCCATGGCAAGGATGACGGCTTCAACCGCGGGCATGTGCAGCCCCTGCCAGAAAGAGATGTCCTCCGCGTCACCAAAGACCACGTTGCGTCCTTCCTTCTGGTGTTTTTCCACCTTTGCCGGGTCGGAGTCAAGCGCCTTGATCAGTGGCTCCTCACGAGCAAGCTGGTCATAGGCGGCTGAGCCGGTACGGCCCATACCCATCACCAGTAATCTGGTGTTGCCCAGGGAGATCGGTTGTTCGTCGGGGTGGCGCCGCTGGCTCTCAAAGGGAGCCAGACGGGCACTGAGGCGCTCATAGACCGTGTGGGAAAGCCGGTTCACGGGGGCAGACACCACGAAGGACAGTGCCACGGTGATGGCCAGGGGGACCAGCCACTCCGGCAGGGCGACACTGGCCACGATAAGGCCAAATTCACTGTAGTTGGTCAGTGACAGGGCGCTCAGGAAACTGCTGTGAGAGCGCAGGCGGAAGGCCAGCAACAGGAAGAAAAACAGCACCCCTTTCAGGGGCACTACCAGCAGCGCTACGGCTGCAAACAGCAATGCCTCGCTATCCGGCAGGCCGCCAATGCCGATCTGAAGGAAAAAGCCCACAAGGAACATTTCCTTTACGCTCCAAAGCGATTTGGCCAGTTCCTGGGCACGTGGGTGGTTGGCCAGCATGGCGCCAAGCACCAGGGCGCCAAGCTCCGAGCTCAGCCCCACTGCTTCAAAACCGAGCCCGCCAAGAACCAGAGCCAGTAGGAGCCCGAGCAGAACCAGCAACTCATCGTGACCACTAGCATCCAGCAGTTTGAACAGCAGTGGTCTGAGCAGGGGCAGGCCAAAGATGATCAGCGCCCACTGGGAGGGCGTCTGGCCGGCGGCCAGACTCATCACCACGAGGGCAATCAGATCCTGCATGATCAGGATTCCGATGGCGACACGCCCATGGAAGGCTCTCAGTTCACGCTTTGTTTCCAGCACCTTGGCGGCCAGCACGGTACTGGAAAAGGAGAGTGCGATGGCGAGCAGAAATGCAGTCTGCCACGTGAGTTCCATCAGCAGGTAGAGGCCGGGGGTAAACACCGCACAGGTGATGCCAAAGTGAAGCAGGCTGCCGCCGATGACTTCAGGGCTGATGATGGAACGTAGCTTCAGCTTCAGGCCAACGGTAAACAGCAGCAACAGGACGCCCAGGTGGGCGATGTGTTCAAGAACATCGGTAGCTTCAATGGCCAGGTCAGTGGCGGCGGAGAGACCGCTCAGCACAAACCCTGCTGCCAGGTATCCCACCAGGGGCGGCAGGCCAATGGCTTTGACCGTCAGGCCGAGGACAAAGGCAAAGGATATCCATAGTGCTTCGGGCATGGGTCACTTCACGGTTTAGAAACAAGGCTCTGGCAAGGCTACCGTGTTTCCGTCGGGCCGTGTAGTCAAAACTGACTTGTCGTGCCAGTTATCACGCGTTGGCGATCACTTTCCCTGGCCGGTGGCGGTTGCGACGAACTCGCGGAACAAGCGTGCGGATTCTTCTGGCACCTCGACCATGGGGGCGTGGCCGACGCCTTCCAGAAGCACTTTACGGGCATCTGGGATTCGCTCGACGAACACATCAGCGTTGCGATAATTGATCACCCGGTCTTCCATACCCCAGACCACCAGAACCGGTGCCTGGATGCGGGTGATGGCATTGCGGAAGTCATCCTCGTAACCGGTATCCCGGATGGCATCGAAAATCACTTCGTTGACGTCGCGGTTGGCAATGGCCTTCTCTTCCATGACGTCGTAAATGGGCCAGGGCACGAAGGGTTTCTTCTCCAGCGCAAAATCAACCAGGCGTTCAAAGTCGCCCTCCTGGGAGGGGATCAGCGGATTGTCACCGCCCATGACCAGGCTGACCAACTCGCTGTCGTACTCAAAAATTCCCGCCGGATCAAAGAGGGTGGCGGTGAGGATCTGGTCCGGGTAGGTCGCTGCATAGAGAGCGGTGATGGCGCCGCCCATGGAGTTGCCCATCATGTGCGCTCTCTGGACGCCCAGAGCATCAAGAATCCTCGACAGGTGCCTGACCTGATCATCGAATCGATATCCCAGGTCCAGCTCCTTGCTGCTGTCACCATGGCCGGGCAGGTCGATGGCATAGACGTTGAACTCATCCGTCAACTGCCGCGCCAGTCGGGTCCAGTTGTCCTTGTTGGCGCCAAAGCCATGGACGAGCACGATGGTGTCGCCGTCCACCGGCTCTGCATTGCTCAGGTAGGCAATGGTCATCTCACCAACGGTGATACTGGATTCCTCCAGCCCGGCACTGGAGCGTTCCCAGCCAATGGCGTTGTCATACAGAGCCTGGCGGGAACAGGCACTGATCATCAAGGTGATGATCAGTATTGAGAGGGTCGACAGGACAGATCGTTGAGCCATCAGAGCGTTCCTTGCGAAGAGTGGGCAGATTCGGGCCTGCGCTATCAGGTGTTTTCCCTGGCAATCGCGCGATAGGCAATGTCCTTGCGATAGAAGGCACCGTCCCATGAAATGCGCGCAGCTACCTCGTAGGCGCGCTTCTGTGCCTCTGTGACGGTATTGCCCAGGGCCGTGGCGCACAGCACTCGTCCACCGTTGGTAGCCACCTGTTCCCCGTTCAAACGGGTACCGGCGTGGAAGACCTTCTCGCCCTCGGTTTCCGATTCTGGCAGCCCGGATATGACGTCGCCCTTGTTGTAGCTGCCAGGATAGCCGCCCGCAGCCAGCACGATGCCCACGGAAGCGCGCTCGTCCCAGTCTGAACGGCACTGGTCAAGCTTGCCGTCAATGGCAGCCCCGCAGAGTTCCACCAGATCCGATTTCATCCGCAGCATGATGGGCTGGGTTTCCGGATCGCCAAAGCGGCAGTTGAATTCAATGACCTTGGGGGTACCTTCGCCATCGATCATCAGGCCGGCGTACAGGAAACCTTTGTAGGGGTGGCCTTCCGCGGCCATGCCGCGCACGGTGGGATAGATTACTTCGTCCATGATTCGCTTATGGACATCCTGAGTGACCACAGGAGCCGGGGAGTAGGCCCCCATGCCACCGGTATTCGGACCAGTGTCACCGTCGCCCACACGCTTATGGTCCTGGGAGGTCGCCATGGGTAATACGTGCTCGCCATCTACCATGACGATAAAGCTGGCTTCTTCGCCATCCAGGAATTCCTCAACCACGACGCGGTTGCCTGCATCACCAAAGGCGTTACCGGCCAGCATGTCGCGGATGGCGTCTTCCGCCTCCTTCAGCGTCATGGCAACAATCACGCCTTTGCCCGCAGCCAGGCCATCGGCTTTCACCACGATGGGTGCGCCCTGCTTGCGTACATAATCCAGTGCCTGGTCCACGTCGGTGAAATTGGCGTAGGCGGCGGTGGGAATGTTCTGGCGATCCAGAAAGTCCTTGGTGAAGGCCTTGGAGCCTTCCAGCTGTGCGGCACCGGCACTGGGGCCGAACACCCGCAAACCACGCTCTTCGAACAGGTCTACAATGCCATCAACCAGCGGCGCCTCGGGGCCGACAATGGTCAGTCCCACGTTATTGGCCGCGGCAAAGTCCGCCAGGCCGTTGAGATCCATCACGTCAATGTTGATGTTTTCCAAGCCTGGCTCGCGGGCGGTGCCGGCGTTGCCGGGGGCAACAAACACCCGGTCAGCGTCCGGTGATTGAGCGGCTTTCCAGGCCAGTGCGTGTTCGCGTCCGCCGGAGCCTATAACAAGAATATTCATGATCGGTTCCTGTGTGTCGGATTAGTGCCGGAAGTGGCGCATGCCGGTAAACACCATGGCAATGCCGTGCTGGTTGGCTGCGTCGATCACTTCCTGGTCACGCATGGAGCCACCGGGCTGGATCACGGCGGTAATGCCGGCTTCTGCGGCGGCGTCGATACCATCCCGGAAGGGGAAGAACGCATCGGACGCCATCACCGAGCCTTTTACCTCAAGGCCTTCATCGGCGGCTTTGATGCCGGCAATCCTGGCGCTGTAAACGCGGCTCATCTGGCCGGCTCCCACGCCGATGGTGCGGCCCGCCTTGGCGTAGACAATGGCGTTGGACTTGACGTACTTGGCCACTTCCCAGGCGAAAAGCAGGTCGTTCAGCTCCTGTTCGGATGGTTCACGCTCGCTGACCACCTTGACGTCTTCCATCGCTACCATGCCCAGGTCACGATCCTGAACCAGCAGGCCACCGGTGACGCGTTTGTAGTCCATGGATTTGGCGCGTTCGCCATCGAACTCGCCACAGGCAAGCAGGCGTACGTTCTTCTTGGCGGCGACCAGCTCCACTGCTTCTCGTGCGATGGTCGGGGCAATGATCACTTCCACGAACTGACGGTCGATGATGGCCTTGGCAGTTTCCGCGTCCAGTTCGCGGTTAAAGGCAATGATGCCGCCAAACGCAGAGGTGGGGTCGGTGGCGAAGGCCAGGTCATAGGCCTGGAGGATGTCGGCGCCGATGGCCACACCACAGGGATTGGCGTGCTTGACGATCACGCAGGCGGGATCGGCAAAGGGCTTGACGCATTCCAGCGCGGCATCGGTGTCGGCGACATTGTTGTAGGACAGTTCCTTACCCTGAAGCTGTTTGGCGGTGGCAATGCAGGCTTCCCTGGGGTTGCGCTCGGTGTAGAAGGCAGCCCGCTGGTGGGGATTTTCTCCGTAGCGCATGTCCTGAACCTTCAGGAACTGGGTGTTGAAGGTGCGAGGGAAATCGGCGTTGTCGTTGTCGGCGGTGCGGCCGCCGAGATAGTTGGCGATAGCACCGTCATAGCCGGCAGTGTGCTCGAAGGCCTTCACGGCCAGGTCAAAGCGCGTGGTGTAGCTCAGCTCGCCGTCGTTGGCTTCCAGCTCTTTCAGAACACGGCTGTAATCAGAGGCGTTCACCACAATGGCCACGTCGTTGTGGTTCTTGGCAGCCGCGCGAACCATGGTAGGGCCGCCAATGTCGATGTTCTCAATGGCGGTGGCAAGGTCGCAGTCCGGTTTGGCGATGGCATTCTCAAATGGGTAGAGGTTTACAATCACCATGTCGATGGGGTTGATGCTGTGCTCTGCCATCACCGCGTCGTCGACGCTGCGACGACCAAGGATACCGCCGTGGATTTTCGGGTGCAGGGTTTTGACCCGGCCATCCATCATTTCCGGAAAGCCGGTGTAGTCACTGACTTCGGTGACGGGTACCTGGTTTTCCTGCAGGAGGCGAAAGGTGCCACCGGTAGAAAGCAGTTCGATGCCGCGATCGGTCAGTGCACGGCCGAATTCAACGATACCGGTTTTATCGGATACGCTGATCAGCGCACGACGGACGGGGGTATTAGCCTGATTTGCCATGGGTCACTTATTTCTGCTGGGTATGAACGAATGAAGGCCTCGCGAATGGTGTCCGGGAGGCCCTCGTTTCAATCGGGTAGCTGGATTATAGCAGACCGTACTGTTTGAGCTTCTTGCGCAGAGTGCCGCGGTTCAGGCCAAGCATGGTCGATGCCTTGGTCTGGTTATTGCGGGTGTACTTCATCACCTGCTCGAGCAGCGGGGCCTCTACTTCCGATAACACCAGTTGGTAGACCTCGGTCACCGGGGCGCCATCGAGTTGAGCAAAATAGTTTTTAAGGGCAACTTCCACGCTGTCGCGCAGGGTAACCGTGTTGCCGCTGCTGTTCACCGTTTGCAACTGATGAATATCATCGTTGGCAGGTGGGGTCAGGTTGTCTTTAGCCAAAGTCTCAGCGGTCATGCTGCGAATACCTCTCCATTTCGTAAGCCTGCAAAGTACTGTTGAATACTGTCTTTCTGCGCCATCGCGTCGTCAATGGCGTTGAAGCGTTTTCTGAACTGTTTGTCTTCGTCGTGGGACTGGAGGTACCAGCCCACGTGTTTCCTGGCAATTCGTACGCCCATGGTCTCGCCGTAAAAGCGGTGCAGGGCGTCCAGGTGTTCGCTTAATACCTGTTCCACCTCATCCACAGGCGGCTCCGCAAGGTGTTTTCCGGTTTCCAGGAAATGCAGGATTTCCCGGAAAATCCAGGGTCGTCCCTGTGCTCCACGGCCAATAAGCAGCCCGTCAGCACCGGTGAACTTCAGTACATGCTGTGCCTGTTCCGGCGAGTTTATGTCGCCGTTGGCAAATACTGGAATGCTCACCCGGGACTTTACGTCGGCGATCGTGTCGTACTCGGCCTCGCCTTTATAGGCATCGGCGCGGGTACGACCATGAATGGCCAGGGCCTGGATGCCAGCGTTTTCTGCCATGCGGGCGATCAGTGGCGCATTCCGATGTTCCCTGTCCCAGCCTGTGCGCATCTTCAGTGTCACCGGGATGTCCACGGCAGCCACGACCGCTTCCAGGATATCCCGCACCAGCGCCTCATCTTTCATCAGTGCTGAGCCGGCGGCCTTGTTACACACCTTCTTGGCCGGGCATCCCATGTTGATGTCGATGATCTGGGCACCGAACTCGGCATTCAGCCTGGCGGCGTTGGCCAGCATTTCAGGGTCGCCGCCGGCGATCTGCACAGAGCGGGGCTCGGGTTCACCTTCATGGTTCATGCGCGTTTGTGACTTACGCGTATGCCACAGTTTGCTGTCCGCAATGACCATCTCGGATACAGCCAGTCCAGCGCCCATTCGCCGGCAGAGCAGGCGAAAAGGCCGGTCTGTTACACCGGCCATAGGTGCAACAATCAACGGATTGGGCAGGGTGTACGGCCCGATTTTTGCCGTTGGCAGCATGATCTGAATCCGTGTAACAGCGGGTTAAGCGAACGTCGGATGTGATCGGCTGCTCAATAAGTAACCGATCCTGATCCGAAGGGCGGTAATGATACCGCTGGCAGAGATCCTATTGAAGGGGCGAAGCCATGAAAAAATTGATTATTTTTCGTCCTTTCTGGTTGACTTTCAGTCTATTCGGTGGCCGCCCCCGCTTTCTGTCGAGTGAGGACTTGCTTACTCCTGATAGGCGCGGAAGGCGATATTGTAGTTCACGGCGTCCTTTCCAGGGTCGCGGATGTTGATGACGATCCTGACCGGGGTATCGGTCGGCATCGCCTCAAGATCACGGCCGTCTCCCGCCAGGTACTCGTCCGGTGTGAACACACTCTGGGCGACCACATCACCATTCAGGTTGGAGAACGTCAGGGCGATGGCGGGGAATGGCTGTTCAAAAGCGGCCCGGTTGATGATGACGGCATCAACCACCAGTTGGCTGCGGTTTTCCGGATTGGTTCGGACCACCAGTTTGCGGCTCTGGATGGCATCCACATTGATCAGTGGTTTGAGTTCGCACCCGGCGATTTCGCAGCCCTGTTCATAGAACGGGCGCAGTTCCGGTATGGAAGACAGGCGGTCGAACTGGAACCAGGTGACTTGCGCCACCAGGACGCCGATCAGTGCCAGGATAATCAGGGTCCATAGGACCGTTCTCACGCGGCCCCTGCCATTGCCTGCCACAGAGACCGGCTCCCTGCGCAGGTTGCTGTAGGGGGAGCCGGCGATAAGAGGTTCGTTGTCGGTTACCGGCCCGGCATCATAGTCGAAGGACGACGATTGGGGTTCATCGACGTAGAAGCCATCGGCGTTGTCCACCGGTTCCAGGCTCAGGTCTTCGGGTTCCCGTGGTGTTGCTTCGGGCTCACCCCAGACCTGTTCATCAAATGGCTCGTTCTCGAGTGGTTCTGATTCCGGTTGCTCGAATTTCGCAGGTTCTTCTTCTGGCGGCTCGGGTTCAACAGGGGCAGGCTTGGTCTTGCGCCTGGTGTCGTCTTCTTCGGACAACATCGCCTCGGCCCAGCTTTCATCGATTTTTTCGTGGGTTACGTCGTCGTTGTCGGTCTCGAACGTGCCACCGCTGCGCTCGTCGACAGTGCGAAAGCTGTCGCTCAACTCGTCGTCGGAGAAGGTCAGCCGGGTACCAGCGTATGGGCCCTCGGCAGCATCTTCCTCAGGGTTGTCCGCAAAAATCAGGTCATCATCCGAGGTGAACCCTGGATTTGCCGGAGCATCCTGCTGTTCCGGTGCGGACGGGCCGCTCTTTGGGCTGGATATGCCTGAAGCGCCCTCGTTTATCCGGTGTTCGACGGCATTGAACACCGCCATGCAGTTGCCGCAACGCACTTTTCCGCTGGCTACGCTCAGCTGTGCGTCGGTGACCCGGAACCGGGTTTCACATTTTGGGCATCGTGTCTGCAGGCTGCTCTGGGTCATGCTTCTTTCCTGTAGGCGGCATCGCTACGAGTCACGGAGTTTAGTTGGTTCGGCAGAATTCGTCACCTGTCGTTGCGCCGTCCTGTGAGCCGTATCCACTCCTCGCGTTGTTCCGGCTCGTCCATGATGAACCAGGGCTCGTAGGCTTCCATGACCTCCCGGGCCTGGTTGGACAGTATGCCGGACAACACAATATCACCGCCCGGTTTTACCTTTGCTGCCAACCTGGGTGCCAGGCCAATCAGTGGCTGGGCCAGTATGTTGGCCAGCATGATGTCCGCCATGGTATCGGGTTCATCCCCGGGCAGGAACAGGTCCAGCCGGTCTTCTTCGACCTTGTTGCGGCGAGCATTTTCCCGGCTGGCTTCCAGTGCCTGGGGGTCTGTGTCGACTCCGATAACGTGGTCAGCGCCCAGTAATAGGGCTGCAAGACCCAGTATGCCGGAGCCGCAACCATAGTCGATCACTTGCCGTGAGGTCACGTCCTGACCATCAAGCCATTCCAGGCATAGAGCCGTGGTGGGGTGGGTTCCGGTGCCAAAGGCCAGGCCGGGATCCAGCAGCAGGTTGGCGGCGTGGGGATCTGGAGCGTCGTGCCAGCTGGGCACGATCCATAGCCGGTCACCGAAGCGCAGTGGCTTGAAGTCATCCATCCATTCGCGTTCCCAGTCCTTGTCTTCCACCAGGGTAACGTCGATGTCGGGTAATGATTGTTGTGTCTGCTGGTGCCAGGCATCCTTAACGGCGGCGCAGAGCTCTTCAATATCGCGATCGGACCCGAACAGGCCGGTGACACTGGTCTGGTGCCAGAGCGGCGTTGTACCCGGGTCGGGCTCGTACAGGGGCTGGTCTGCGGCATCTTCCATGGAGACGGCTTCTGCGCCCATCTCCATGAGCAGATCCTCAAGCTGGTCCGCGTTATCCGGATCAGCTGGGATCTGTAGTTGTATCCAGGGCATGTGGGTGTCCTGTTTGGTAGACGAATCGACTGATCGGGTCAGTCCCGAATCAGTTTTTCCAGATAATGGATGGTGAAGTCTACCTGTTTAAAGCCGCCATCGCGTACCAGTTTTCTGTGCAGCGCCTGGTTCGTCTTGATGCCCTCGACCACCAGTTCATCCAGCGCATTCTTCATGCGGCGGCGGGCAATTTCCCGATCGTCTCCCCAGGTGATCAGCTTGGCGACCATGGAGTCGTAGAATGGAGGTACGGTGTAGCCGCTGTACAGGTGAGAGTCTACCCGTACACCGTTACCGCCAGGCGCATGGAAGTGCTTGACCTTGCCCGGGCTGGGCACAAAGGTTTGCGGGTCTTCGGCGTTGATACGGCATTCCAGCGCGTGGCCGGAAATCTTGATCTCGTCCTGGGTGTATTGCAGGGGCAGGCCACTGGCAATGCGCAGCTGCTCGCGAACGATATCGACACCGGTCACCATCTCTGACACCGGATGCTCCACCTGCACCCGCGTGTTCATCTCGATAAAGTAGAAGGCGCCGTCCTGGTACAGGAACTCAAACGTACCTGCACCCACGTAGCCAATCTCCTTGCAGGCGTCGACACAGGCTTTCAGGGTCTTCTCACGCGCTTCCGGATCGATATTCGGCGCCGGGGCTTCTTCGATGACTTTCTGGTGCCTGCGTTGCATGGAGCAGTCACGGTCGCCAAGGTGGATGACGTTGCCGTGGGTGTCCGCCAGTACCTGCACTTCGACGTGGCGGGGGCGTTCCAGATATTTTTCGAGATAAACCGTAGCATCCCCGAAAGAGTTCTTGGCTTCCGACTGTGTGACCTGCACGCTCTTCAGCAGGGCCGCTTCGGAATGCACCACCTGCATGCCGCGGCCACCACCGCCAGAGGCGGCTTTGATAATGACCGGATAGCCAATTCTACGGGCAACTTCCAGGGTGCGATTGTCGTCGTCCGTCAACGGGCCATCGGAGCCGGGCACGGTAGGGACGCCCGCTGCAATCATTGAGTTGATGGCGGAGACTTTGTTGCCCATCAGGCGAATGGTATCGGCTCTGGGGCCGATAAAGCGGAAGCCGCTTTTCTCAACCTGTTCAGCGAAATCCGCGTTCTCGGCGAGGAAGCCGTAACCGGGATGGATGCCGACGGAATCTGTCACCTCAGCCGCACTGATAATAGTCGGGATGTTCAGGTAACTGTCCGCAGCACTGTTGGGGCCGATACAGACCGACTCGTCCGCCAGGCGAACATGCATGAGGTCGCGGTCGATCTGGGAGTGGACAGCCACGGTTTTGATGCCCAGCTCCTTGCAGGCGCGCAGGATGCGCAGGGCAATTTCGCCGCGATTTGCGATCAGGACTTTTTCTAACATAGCCATGAGAGTATCACCGGGTTCAGGAAATGATGATCATCGGCTGGTCGAACTCGACCGGCTGACCGTTCTCCACCAGGATCTCGGCGATGGTGCCGCTCTTGTCTGCCTCGATCTGGTTCATCATCTTCATGGCTTCGACGATGCACACCACGTCGCCGGCTTTCACTGATTGCCCGACTTCCACAAACGCTTTCGCGGTGGGTGAGGGCGAGCGGTAGAAGGTGCCGACCATTGGCGACTTCACCGCATGGCCGGAAGGCTCTGCCGGCTTTGCGGGCTCGTCGGCGGCTGGCGCGGACGGCTGCGGTGAGGCGGGCTGGGGTGCTGGTGACGGATACTGTGCCATATACTGTGGCGCAGCCAGTTGTTCACGACGCCGGGAGATGCGAACAGAATCATCACCCTCGTGAATCTCCAGCTCCTCGACGTCGGATTCCTCCAGCAGTTCGATAAGTTTCTTGATCTTGCGAATGTCCATAGTCAGTCCGATCCCGTTTTAATCAGTTCTATCGATGAATTCGTTGCAGGGCGGCTTCGAGTGCAAGGTCGTACCCCAGGCTGCCCAGCCCGCAGATAACGCCATCGGCGATATCAGAAAAGTATGAGTGATGACGGAATGCTTCCCGCGCATGCACGTTGGAAAGATGGACCTCAATAAACGGTATGCCCGAGGCCAACATGGCGTCCCGCAGTGCAACACTGGTGTGGGTGAACGCCGCCGGGTTGAAGATGATGAAATCAACCCCTTCTGATCTGGCTTCATGTATCCGCTCAATCAGTTCATATTCCGCGTTTGACTGTAAATGTAGCAGGTGATGGCCATCTTCGGCGGCTTTCCGGTGCAAACGGTCGTCAATGTCCGCCAACGACTCGTGGCCGTACACCTCCGGCTCGCGGGTTCCCAGCATGTTCAGGTTGGGGCCATGAAGTACGAGTATGGTCGACATGATTTCGTCTGCCTTGCTGACTTTTTTACAGGATCGTCGAATTTAGCGACATTTTCCCACAATGGTGCGTTCTTGAAGTCTTCAGATCAACACTTTTTGACAATCGGGTGTGTGTCGAAAAGTATCTTATCTCTGTGTCGAAAAGAATCTTACCCACGCACAAGCAATCTTTGTCGTTTGCACGGTCATTGTCGTGAAGGGGGATCAGGAGTTCTATAAGACGTTGGTTTCATAGAACGGCCCCGAGAGCGGGGCGGGGCCGTTGCTGGGGAGAGCCCGCCAGTGGCGTTTGGGCTCAGTCGCCGGCGGCGGTCACGCAGTTGCGGCCCTGGGCCTTGGACCGGTAAAGAGCCTTGTCCGCCCGTTCGCAGAGAGCCTGGGAGGTATCACCCTTCCAGGCGGCAACGCCGCAACTGAAGGTGACATTAAACTCCCGGTCGCCAGCCGGTTGCAGCAGCTCCGAGAAACGCTCGCGGATTTCGTTCAGCACATTGCGGGCATCGCTCTCGCGGGTGTCCGGCAGAATAATGGCAAATTCCTCGCCACCGTATCGGCCAATGTGGTCGGTCTTGCGCAAGCGCTGTTTCAGGAACATGGACAAACTTCGCAGCACGCGGTCGCCAATGGGATGGCCAAACGTGTCATTCACCTTCTTGAAGTAGTCGATGTCGATCATTGCAAAGCACAGTTGCTGGTCTTTCTGCCGCGCCCGCACGATCTCCTGATCGAGCAGGTGCAGGGTATGAGTGTGATTGAACAGGCCGGTGAGGCTGTCGCGGATCATCAGCGCCAGCAGTGACCGGGCGCGGCGGCCCCGATTGTGTATGGTGGAGATCAGGTGTTTCGGGTCAATCGGCTTGGTCAGGAAGTCATCGCCCCCCAGGCTCATGGCATGCAGCTGTTTGGAAACGTCTTCTTCGGCGGATAGGTAGATGATAGGCACGCTATGAAAACGGTCCTGCTGGCGGATTACCCGCGCGATTTCCATGCCGGTGCAGCCAGGCATGTACATGTCCAGAATGATGATCTCCGGCGAGAACGACTCCAGCGCATGAATGATTTCCATCGGATCGGTGATGATGTGGGCATTCATGCCCGCTTTTTTCAGAACCGTTTCCATGAATTTTGCCTGAGCGCGGGAGTCATCCAGCACCAGCACTTTGTAGGGCTCAACGGTATTGCCGTGGGTGTAGGTCTCGATCTTCTCGATCAGCTGGCCGGGGTCAACCGCCGGGTAGAAGAATTCCTCGCCACCGCAGCGGGACGCCCGCAGACGGGTTTGGATGGTGCCATCTTCGTCGCTCATGAAGATGATGGGGATAGGTGTGTCGTGTCGCTCCTGAAGCCGCTCGATGGTGGCAATGCCGCTCAGCGGCTCGCCGCCGTAGTTAACGTCCATCAGGATGGTTTCGGGTTTGTGAAGTGCGCAGGCTTCGATCAGCTTGTCGGCGGTGTTGAACGCTGACGCACGGAAGCCGAAGAACTCAAGCTGGCGGATCAGGCGGCTGGCCATTTCCTCGCTTGCCAGAGCAATATAGACGGGCGTGCGTCGATACTGTTGGGGAGCCTCGCTGGCTTCCTGGTCGGTCCGTCTCAACGTGCATTGGGACAGCTGCTCTATGGCGTCCTGGAGCTTGCGATCCAGGCTTTCGGGAAGCGCGGTGCCTTCCGGCCACTCACCGATCAGGTCAAAAACCTGGCGCCCGGAATCGGCATGGCTTTCCATGTCGAAGCGCTTTGCGTAGCGAACCAGCTTGTCGGCTGCCCTGGCAAAATCGCCCCTGAAGGCGGCAGACTGGCCGGTGTCTTCGTGGATCTTTTGCCATGTATCCAGGACGACGCGCGCCTGGGTGGTGACACGGCGAGCGAAGTGCTGCCTGAGTTTGTCTTTCTGGCTATCGTCGTTCATTGTGCTCCGGCCTGTGTTTTTCTCGTTCTGAGCCGCCCGTTTCCGGTACAAGCGGATATTTTCAACATTAGTCTTTTTGCAGAGTCTATAGTGTTTAATGTTGTCGGCGTAGGTGACGCTGTGTAAATGTTTGTCAACTCTGCGGGGCAGGTCACACCAGATAGCCGACAATCGTTGTTTCAGACTAGGGGCTGCCAGTGATGGCACGGACGCAAAACGACCGACAGATCTCTCGCCAGCAAGGTGTTATTACCTTGCGCAGTCTGCTGTTGCTGTTTACCGGTGGCATGTTGCTGCTAGTGCTGGTGGCGGCGGCCAGCGTCAGTTTTGACCGGTTCCGGGACTACATGTCGGGTCAGCTCCAGGGTCATGCCCGGGATGGTGCCACGGCCATTGGCCTGTCCCTGTCCAATGCCATTGACGGTCGCGATCCAGTGGCCTCGTCTTCATTGATCGATGCGGTTTTCGACAGTGGTCGTTATCTCTCGGTGGTCTACGTCAATAATCAGGGTGAGGAGGTGGCCGGGCGGGAAACCTCCCTGCGTGAGGTGGATGTGCCGGGCTGGTTTGTGGCGCTGGCGGATCTGCCACTGCCGGTGGGTGAAGCGGAAGTGGTGCGCGGCTGGAGTCGACTGGGTAAGGTGCGGGTCGTAAGCCACCCTGGCCGGGCCTACGAAGACCTGTGGGTGGTGACGGTTAGAATCGTGGCCGGCTCTGCCCTGATTGGTGGCCTTGGGTTGATCGGCCTGTTTTGGATGATGACACGCCTGATGCGTCCGCTCAGGGCTGTTGAGAAACAGGCCAGGGCCTTGGGTAAACGGGACTTCAGGCGTCGGGTCGACATTACCTCCACGCGGGAATTGAACCAGGTCACCCACGCTATGAACCAGATGGCGGATGACCTCGGGCGACTTTTTGAAGGGCAGGCCAAACTGATCCAGCACCTGCGCAAGGTGAACAACGAAGACAGCCTGACCGGTCTTGCGAGCCGGCAGGCGTTCGAGCAACGCTTGAAGGTTGAAGTGGAATCGGAAGAGCGGTCCGCCCCCGGGGTGCTGTTCCTGATCCAGTTGGAAGAGTTCGCCCAGTATAACCAGAGTTATGGCCGCGACGAGGCCGACCGCTTGCTGGTTCGCATTGCGGGGGCGCTGAATACGTTTGTCCATGCGCACAGCGATTCGTTCGCCGGCCGCATGACGGGTGCCGGGTTTGCTGTCTTCCTGCCTGGTGTTTCACGTGCCGATGGGGTGATCTGGTGTCGCCAACTGGTCGAAGAGCTGGATGGCATCTATTCCGACCTCTCCGCTCCCATGGATGTGTCTGTTCATGCAGGCATTGCCCAGGCTGCTGAAACCCGCAAAGCGGGC
Source organism: Marinobacter sp. UBA3604 (assembly GCF_002375325.1). Taxonomy (NCBI): domain Bacteria; kingdom Pseudomonadati; phylum Pseudomonadota; class Gammaproteobacteria; order Pseudomonadales; family Marinobacteraceae; genus Marinobacter; species Marinobacter sp. UBA3604. Next base: position 51,116 of record NZ_DFMB01000014.1, on the reverse strand, counting down.
GAGCTTATGTCAGCGGCCGACGAAGCGCTTCGGCAGGCACAGATGGAGGAGGGATCTGCCTGTCATGCCGCTGATCGCGACCGGCCTGAGCACCATGACAGTGAAAAGTGGCGGATCATGATTGGCGAAGCGATCACCCAGGGACAGATGTCGCTGTGGATGCAGCCCATGATCAGCAATGGCGATAACGGGGTGCTGTTCCATCAGGTCTTTTCCCGGATGAGAACGGAGGAAGGCTGGATCAAGGCTGGTATTTTCGTGCCCATGGCGGAACGCTTTGGCATGATCCCCGACATTGATCGCTGGGTCCTTGAGCGTTCCCTGGCGCTTCTGCATACGGAACCAGACACTCGCCTGGCGTTAAGCCTGGGCATGGTTTCGGTGGCCAGTGAGGCATTCCGCAAAGAACTTCTGGAGCAGCTGTCCGCTGCCGGCAAGGAGCGCCGGCGATTGCAGATTGGTATTTCCGAGCAGGCTGTTCACCACCACCGGACGGCGGTAGGACTCCTGGTGCGTGGGTTGAACCGGCTCAAGGTGCCGGTGATTGTCGACCGCTTCGGTGTAGGCGGGGTGCCCTTCAGCTACCTGAGGAATCTGAGGTTCCAGGCACTGCGTATTGATAACAGCTTCGTTCATGATATCGACAGCCATGACGACAACCGCTTCTACCTCGAATCCGTGACGACCATCGCCCACAGCCGCGGCGTGCGGGTCTACGTCACAGGTGTTGAAACAGCCGGTGAATATGCGGCACTGCAGGGTGTCGGTATCGATGGCGCAATGGGGTACCATTTGGGCCGGCCATTTGAGGTGGGACATTAGTGTGTGATCGCGGTTACAGTGCCGAAAAACGCCGCAAATTGCATAAACGTTGCCGTTGCTTCATGGTATTCGCAGTGCGCGAACGGATAGCGTCCGGGATAAAACGACAAACAGGGGAACTGAAAACCGATGCCAGGAAAAATCAGACAGTATTTCAGTGATCGCAAAGACGACGTTCAGGACTACACCGGCGGAGGGGTTGTCGGCAAATTTATACTGGCCGTTGTGGTTGTGTACCTGCTTGTTGCCCTGGTGCTAGGCATGATCTGGAGCAGCGAGCCAGACGTTTTCTCGGTACGCGAACACACACGCGCCGTGGCCAATGAGATGCAGCGTGAACCGGTGGCCGGTTTTGCAACAACGGCAACCATGATCCGGGTGGCGGAGACTCTTCTCGATAAGCCTGGCGGTTACGTTTCGAACGACATATTCCCCCCGGGGCTTTGGCTCGACAACATGCCTAACTGGGAATACGGGGTGCTCGTTCAGCTTCGCGACCTGTCCCGTGCCATGCGCAAGGACATCAGTCGTTCCCAGAGTCAGTCCGCTGAGGACCCTGACCTGACAATTGCTGAGCCTCAGTTCCACTTCGACAGCGGTAGCTGGGCCATTCCCTCCACCGAGGCGGAGTATCGTCGTGGCATCCAGGCCCTGTATAGCTACCTGGACCGCTTATCACGCCCCGATCAACCCAACGCCCAGTTTTTCGCCAGGGCTGACAACCTGGCCAACTGGCTGGCGGACCTGGAAACCCGCCTGGGCAGTCTATCCCGAACGCTTGGTGAGAGTGTTGGCAAAGCGTCAGTGTCCGACGCCGTGTCTAACGTCAATCCCGGCGACCCGCTTTCGGAAGATGTCATGGGCGAGGAGGTCAAGACCTCCTGGACGAAGATAGACGACGTGTTCTATGAGGCGCGCGGCAGTGCCTGGGCTCTGTTGCATATCTTCCGCGCCATTGAAGTGGACTTCCGCAAGGTGCTTAACGACAAGAACGCCCTGGCCAGCGCCAAACAGATCATTATCGAACTGGAAGGTGCGCAGGGTGAAATGTGGAGCCCCGTGATTCTGAACGGCAGCGGCTTCGGTGTGCTGGCCAATCACTCATTGACCATGGCGGCGTACCTGTCCCGCGCCAGTGCTGCGATCAGCGACATGCGTGACCTGCTGACCCGAGGCTGATGCCGGTACAGCATCGCCGCATAAAAAAACCGGGCCACGCAGCCCGGTTTTTTTGTCATCGACTGAAAGCGTCGTCGATCAGCCTTTGTAGGCCTTCACGGACGCTTCGATGGCCTTCTTGGCTTCGGCGGCGTTGGCCCAGCCCTGAACCTTAACCCACTTGCCCGGCTCCAGCGTCTTGTAGTTCTCGAAGAAGTGCTGGATCTGGTCGCGGAGCAGTTGCGGAAGATCTTCCACATCTTTCACGTCGGTGTAGCTCTTGGTGAGCTTGTCGTGGGGTACGGCAACCAGTTTGGCGTCGCCACCGGCTTCGTCTTCCATGTTCAGCACGCCAACCGGGCGGCAGCGAATCACGGAACCGGCCTGAACCGGATACGGGGTCACCACCAGCACGTCAATCGGGTCACCGTCGTCAGCCAGGGTGTGGGGAATGAAGCCGTAGTTGGCCGGGTAGAACATTGGCGTAGCCATGAAGCGGTCTACCAGCAGGGCGCCCATGTCCTTATCCAGCTCATACTTCACCGGGGAGCTGTTGGACGGGATTTCGATGGCCACGTAGATGTCTTCCGGCGGGTTCTTGCCAGCAGGGATATGGTCGAAGTTCATGGTCGATCCTTTCTGAAGTGCGTTTAACTGCGTTTAAAAAGTGGGCGCAATTATACGGGACAATGGTGTGGATCGAAACTAAACGTTGGTATCGCCTTACCGCTACAACCGCATCTGCTTGGCGATCAGTTCCTTCATGATCTCATCGGTACCGCCGCCAATCGACAGGATCTTGCCATCCCGGTAAAGCCGCTCTACGACGGATTCACGCATGTACCCCATGCCGCCGTGAATCTGAACGGCCTCGCGGGTGACTTTCTCGCACACCTCCACCGCAAAGTTCTTCGCCATGGCAACCTGCTTAATCGGGTTCTTGCCCGCCTGCATCAGCGCGGCACAGCGATAGGTATACTCCCGCGCCACGTCCACTTGGGTGGCCATGTCGACCAGCTTGTGACGGGTGACCTGGAATTTGTTCACCGGCCGGCCAAAAGCCTCCCGTTGGCCGGCCCAGGCTATCGAGGCTTCAAGGGCGATTTCGGCTGTCATGTAGGCCATGATGGATAAGCTGAGGCGTTCAAACAGAAAATTGCTCATGATCGCGATAAAGCCCGCATTCTCGGCACCGATCAGGCGGTTGGCAGGCACCCGGCAGTCCTCGAAAAACAGCTCCGCCGTATCGCTGGCCCACCAGCCCATTTTCTTGAGCTTCTTGCCGGTGGAAAAGCCGGGCATATCGCGGTCAATCAACAACAGACTGATGCCACCATGGCCCTCGCCACCGGTGCGTACCGCAACGGTGTAATGATCAGCACGCATGCCGCTGGTGATAAAGGTTTTGCTGCCGTTGACGATGTAGTCATCGCCGTCCCTGACGGCCCGGGTTTTGATGTTGGCAACGTCGGACCCGCCGCCGGGCTCGGTAACTGCCAGCGCGGCAATCTTTTCGCCTCGCAGCACCGGGGGCACAATCGCTTCTTTTACGTCCTGCTGCGCCCACTTCGCCACCGGAGGCAGGCCGATATCCAGCGACCCCAGCCCAGCCACCAGGCCGCCGGAGGTGGATCGCATCAGCTCTTCGGAGACGGCGACTTTCATGAAAATATCGCCTTCACCAATGCCGCCAAGACTTTCCGGAAAACCGACCCCAAGCAGCCCGGCCTCCCCAGCGGTCTTATAAAGCTCCCTGGGGAACTCGCCAGCTTCCTCCCAGTCGTCTATATAGGGCAACACATGAGTGGCAACGAACTTGCGGGCACTCTGGCGAACCTGTTCGTGGGTATCGTTGAAATAATCAGACACGGAAAGCCTCCCTGTGATCAAAAATCATGGAAGCAGTCTCACTCAATTTCAGCAACCAAGCAAGCGCTTGGTTTACAGAAGGCCCGAAAAGAGTCCCTGTCTCTTCACGGTCTCCTCCGTAGTCAGCCGTCCTGTCGGGAGAAACTCTTTACCCCGTCTTCGGTACCCAGCAACAACAAGTCCGCAGGACGCCGAGCAAACAGGCCATTGGTCACAATGCCCACAATGTTGTTCAACTGCTCTTCCACCTGAAGCGGGCGGGAAATATCCAGATTGTGGATGTCCAGGATGATATTGCCGTTGTCGGTGGTGAAACCCTCGCGATAAACCGGGTCGCCGCCGAGCTTGACGATTTCGCGGCCAACGTGGCTGCGAGCCATGGGTACCACCTCCACCGGAAGCGGAAACGCGCCCAGAATATCCACCTTCTTGGACCCATCGGCAATGCAGATAAACGTCTTGGCCACCGCCGCTACGATCTTCTCACGGGTCAGGGCGCCGCCGCCCCCCTTGATCAGCTCCAGGCGTTCATTGGTCTCATCGGCACCGTCGATATAAAACTCAAGGGGGCCGGCACTGTTGAGGTCGTAAACCGGAATACCATGGCTCTTCAGACGCTCAGCCGTGGCGTCGGAACTGGCGACGGCGCCATCGAAATCGGTGCGGATATCCGCCAGCAGATCGATGAAACAGTTGGCCGTACTGCCGGTACCCACGCCGATAACGCTCTCCTGATCCAGGTGCGGCCTGATATGGTCCAGTGCGGCCTTGGCGACGGCTTTCTTCAGTTCGTCCTGATTCATCGATCGACTCCGGTTTTGCAGGAAAGTGTGGTTAAAGCCGCCATTATAGCCCTTCTGTGGGGCGAGCTTATAGACGGAACCCCGGCAAAGTTTCTACACTGTCCGTTTTCCCAACGACAATCCAACTCCGGACGGACCCATGCCGCAACGCTACATAAAGAAAATCCTCGATGCCCGTGTTTACGACGTGGCCATCGAGACTCCGCTGACCGAGGCCCGTAGCCTCTCAAAGCGCTTTGGCAACAACATTCTGCTCAAGCGCGAAGACCTTCAGCCGGTGTTTTCTTTCAAGATTCGTGGCGCCTACAACCGGATTGCGCAGCTCTCTGAAGAGCAGAAAGCCAAGGGCGTGATTTGTGCCTCTGCTGGCAACCATGCCCAGGGCGTGGCCCTGGCTTCCAAGAACCTGGGTATCAAGGCGGTCATCGTCATGCCTCAGACCACGCCAGAGATCAAAGTGCGGTCTGTGCGTGATCACGGCGCCAAAGTGGTTCTCAAGGGCGACGCTTTTGATGAGGCCGCAGCCCATGCTCAGGAGCTGATTGCGAAGCACGGCTACACCTACATCCCGCCCTATGACGACCCGGACGTCATCGCCGGGCAGGGCACTGTGGCCATGGAAATCATGTGGCAGTTCAGCAAACCCATCCATGCCATCTTTATCTGCGTTGGCGGCGGCGGACTGATTGCTGGCATGGCTGCCTACATCAAATACCTGCGCCCGGAAATCAAGGTGATTGGCGTTGAACCCGAGGATTCCAACTGCCTGCAGGCGGCCATGAAGGCTGGCAAGCGGGTGGTACTGGACGAAGTGGGCATCTTCGCGGATGGCGTGGCCGTCAAGCAGATCGGCAAATACCCCTGGGAGATCTGCAAGGATCACGTAGACGAGGTGATCACCGTCTCCACCGACGAAATCTGCGCCGCCATCAAGGATGTCTTCGAAGACACCCGCTCCATCGCCGAACCGGCTGGTGCGCTCGGCGTGGCTGGTATCAAGAAGTACATCGAGCGCGAACAGATCGAGAATGAAAACCTGGTGGCCACCCTCAGTGGGGCCAACATGAACTTCGATCGTTTGCGCTATATCTCGGAGCGCACGGAAATCGGTGAAAAGCGCGAGGCCATCCTGGCGGTGACCATCCCGGAAAAACCAGGGGCCTTCAAGACGTTCATCAACGCCCTGCACAAGCGTAGCATCACCGAGTTCAATTACCGCTACGCCGATGCCACCAATGCGACCATCTTCGTGGGCATCCAGATTGCGGCGGGCGGCCATGGCCGTGAAGATCTTATCCAGGACCTGCGGGAAACCGGGTACTCAGTGATTGACCTGACCGAGAGCGATCTGGCGAAGCAGCACATTCGCCATATGGTGGGTGGTCATGCGCCAACCATCACCAACGAGAAGGTTTTCCAGTTCGAGTTCCCGGAGCGCCCGGGCGCCTTGCTGAAGTTCCTGATGTCCTTGGGCACGCGCTGGAACATCTCCATGTTCCATTACCGCAACCACGGTGCGGCCTACAGTCGTGTTCTGCTGGGCGCCCAGGTGGAAGACGACGAAGTGAAAGACTTCGAGAAGATGCTCGACAAGGTTGGCTTCCGCTACGAAAACATGACTGACAATGAGGCTTATCAGCTGTTTTTGGGAGCCGGGAACAACAAGTCTTCTTAATTTTCTGCGAGAACCGGGGAGGAAGCCCCCTCCCGAAACACGCTCAAGCACATCCATGTGGCGCTTGAGCTCCGCCATCCATGGCTCCGCACAGTTTCGGGAGGGGGCTTCCTCCCCAGTTCGGCAAACTTTGGAGCGGCTTACAAAAATTTAATCTGTGAAAAATTGTAAAACGCAGGATAGGTGTTAGTCTTTCGTCTAATTCTTGAAAACAAGAATAGTCAACTGATTTAGATCGATTTTACTATTTAAAATACCGGAGAATCCCCTCATGGGCCGCAAGCCTGACATTATCCGGACGGTCGTGCTGATTTTCGCCGTTGGCCTTGTTATTACTGGCTTCACATCACTTCAGGCCTCTGACGATGAGCCTACGGCCTCCGATAGCGAAGCCTTTACAGTGTCCGCCGTTCGAGACTAAACCTTACCGAAAGCTCTTCGATCTCATTCGGTAACGCTCTCTGTCAGTCACCACACTGTGCAGAGGGATATCCCAGGGTTCCAGCGGTAACTCCGATACTTTTTGACAGTCATGGGCCAGCCCGATCAGCTTTGGGGCCAGTCGTGGCCGGATTCGCGTGAACGCAAAGGTGCGATCATAGAAGCCGCCACCCATGCCCAGGCGGCCACCGAAACCATCAAATCCCACCAGCGGAAACAGCACTGCGTCCAGCGCCCATGGTGGCCGCTCCAGCCCCTTGTGGAAGGGTGGTTCCGGAATGCCAAAGCGGTTGGCTGTCAGCTCGGTGCCATCGGTAAAAGGGCTAAAAACCAGCCTGCCGCGGTGCACCGGATGCAGCACCGGCAAATAGAAGTGAATGCCTCGCCTGCGGGCAACATGAACGTACACCTGGGGATCAATTTCACCGTCGTTGGGCAGGTATACGGCAACGTGGCGGGCCCTGAAAAGGTCAGGATGTTTCAACAGGTTCAGCGCAAGCTGGTCAGCGGCAATCTTTTGTTCTTCCACAGACAGCGAGCGGCGCTTCTTCCGAAGGGCCTTGCGAAGATTGCTTCGGGATTGCGAGTCAGGGTGCTCTTCAAAGGGCTGGGGTGAGACAACGTTGGTCAACATAGAGCTTTTTCTACCATCGGGCTGCCCCCGTTGTACAGAAAAATGTCGCCTGTCACCGGTCTCTGGTTGTGTCGATGTGGCGAGCCGATAGGCTATCATTGGCCCTTCAAACTTTTCGTTCAACAGCAGGTCGACCCATGAACCATGATGCATTAACGAGTGTCCTCGAATCAGACGGCGAAGAACGATACGACTATTTCCTGAGCCAGGTCGGGGAGGAGCGTGAAATCTGGATTCTGGTGAATGCGGATAATCGCTTCCTCAAGATCGTGTCTGAAGATGGCGATGTGGAGTACCTGCCGGTATGGCCCAGTGAGGCATTCGCGGTGGAGTATGGTAAGGGTTCCGACGATCTCACGCCTAAGCGTATTCCGTTGCCGGATTTTTTCAGGAAATGGGTGCCGGGTTTGACGAAAGATGGTCTGGACGTTGGGGTGTTGCCCGGTATGGATGAAACCCTGTGGATAACCGAGCCAGAAGAGCTGAAACGCGACCTGCAGGATGAATTGTCGAGTTTCTGAGGATCTTGGTTGAAAGTAAAGCTTCCCGGGCTGCCGTTATCGGATGTGGCCCTTGAACCCAAAGTTCAAGGTCGGTGGCCGCTGTGACATATTAGGCTTTCCCCGTATGGGGACGTGCTCACAATGCCCTGAAGTAGCCACCTGGGTAGTGCGCATCGGCTCGAGGACGAATCCGACCAGCGAACAGCCCAGGAAGTTAGATTCATTATACGGGCATTGCCGGGGCTGATTGCAACACCTGAATCGGATTCCTGCGCAAAGACTAGTTACCGGTGCCTTCGCCCAAAGCGGTATCGAGCTTTTCGTCCATGTCGTTGAGAATCGAACTGGCGGTGTCCGACATGGTGTCCCGCTCTAGCATGTCATTGGTGATGTTGAGAGCTGCCATCACGGCGATACGTTCGGTACCGAATACCTTGCCGCTGGCACGTATTTCCCGCATTTTGGTGTCCAGGTGCCTGGCGGAGCGGAGAAGGGCTTCCTGCTCTTCCTGCGGGCAGGCGACCAGGTATTCCTTGTCGAGAATCTTGACTTCGACGGTTGTCGGCTGCTGTGGCATCAGTGGTGCTCCAGGGCCCGGAGGCGGCCTATCATGGCTTCGATCTTGTTTTTGGCAAGATCATTCTTGTGCATGAGCTGCGCCCGCTCACGGTTCCAGTCGTCCTGCAGCTCGCGCAGCATCGCGTTGTCACGTTCCAGTTTGCGACAGTGTTCGATCAATCTGTCGAGTTTGTCCGCCAGTGCCTGTAGTTCGGACTGTTCCATGAGTCGTCCAACGCCTGTATCAAAGAAGTGAACTAACTATAAGTGTGGACTGCAAGTTGGTCAATTTACAGGGATGTCATGGCCTGCGTTGCGTGACGTCCGTCACTCTGGGGCCACGTGTCCCAGCCCCTGTTTTCGGCTGCCCCGCCAGGCCTGGAGTGCTGGAATCAGTCCCACGAGCAACGCTGCCAGAGGGACGCTGGCGATGATCGACCATTCCGTTGCATTCAGCGGCCGCAAGCCTACCTGAACGCCCCATGTATCCAGTAGCCAGGGGCTAAGAGCCGCGATGCCGGCCGCTCCGGCCAGGATCGCGAGCCCGCAGGCCGCAATGGCCAGCAGAATGCATTCGATCACGTGCAATGCCGCGATGAGGGCGGGCGAAGCCCCGGTAGCCCTGAGAATCGCCACTTCCTGCCGCCGCTGCGCTTGCAGAGTCAGCAACACGGCCACGAGCCCGACCAGGCTGGTGACCACGACAAAGCCGGTGATGCCCAGCAAGGCTTTTTCGAACTGACCCATGATTCTCCAGAGTTCGCTGAGCGCCACCCCCGGGAGAATCGCCGACAACGGTTCGAGCTGCGATTCGTTGATCTGGCGCTGAACCTGAAAAGTCAGCACTTTCCGGTCGATGCCCACGAATGCGGCGGTAATCGCGTCCGGTGTGAGGTCCCTCTGCCTGGCCTGTTCGGGCGTGACGGTTCGCCCGGGGATGGCAACACCGGATTCCCAGCCAATATGGATGGCTTCGAGGCCCTCCAGGCTGACGTAAACTGCCTGGTCCACCGGTGTGCCAGTGGGAGCGAGGATGCCAGTGACCGTAAACGGAGTGTCCTTGTGGTTGGAGAAGCTGGTCTTGCCGCCGCCATGGGACAGGACAACCCTGTCGCCAGTCTGGTGAGCGTGCTTGCGGGCTACTTCGGCCCCCAACACCACGTCGAAGACATCGGCGAACCATTCTCCCTCGGCCAATGCGGGTTTCTGGTCCCGACCGTAGCGGAAATGTTCCGGGAACTGCTCGCTGGTGCCGACAACCCGGTGCCCGCGATAACTGTCGCCCAGGGATATGGGCACCAGCCAGCCGATGCGCTCATCCTCCTGCAGTTTCTCGTAGGTACTCCAGCGGATGTTATTGGTGGCGTCACCGATGTGAAAGACCGTGTACAGCAGCAGGTTCAGCTGACCGCTGCGAGCGCCCACGATCAGGTCGGTGCCGGAGATGGTGCTGGTAAAGGACTGCTTCACTTCGGTGCGAAGGTACTGAACGCCCAGAAGCAGGGTGATGCTGAGCGTCAGGGTCAGGGTTACCAGCGCCAGTACCCTGCGCCGATACCAGAGGCTTGCCATGGCCAGAGACAGTGCCAGCCGCAGGTTCATGGGGTCACCTCCAGGGCCAGTTGGTGGTTAAAGCGTTGGGCCAGGCTCTTGTCGTGACTGACAAAGACAACGGATGAGTGTTTTTCTGCCGCCAGCCCCAGCAACAACTCGATAAAGCGGTCCCGGTTGTCGCTGTCCAGGGCCGAGGTGGGCTCGTCGGCGAGGATCAGTTCCGGGGCGCCGGTCAGTGCCCGGGCGGCGGCTACTCGCTGTTGTTGCCCGACGCTGAGGGTGGTAACACGCCGGTGCCAATGGCTCTGGGGGATGCCCAGGGCAGTCAGCAGGGATTTCGCTTCTGCCTCCGGCGAAGACAAGGCCCGCGCTCGGCGTTTCCGTGAAAGCTTGCAGGGCAGTGTGACGTTGTCCAGCGTGCTCAGGTAGGGCACCAGGTTGAACTGCTGGAAGATAACGCCCATGTGGTCGGCCCTGAATCGGTCGCGTTGGCCGCTGGTCAGGCCTGCCAGGTCTGTGCCCAGTAATTCCAGGCGACCGGTGTCCGGCACGATCAGGCCTCCCATCAGGCTCAGGAGTGTGCTCTTGCCGCTACCGCTGGGGCCTCGCAGGAAAAGGTGTTCACCGCTGTTCAGTGTTACGTCAGGATAGCGGATGCCCGGCTGGGTCCGGTCCCAGCGAAAAGTGAGTTCGCTGATGCGGAGGGTTTGCCGTGGGGTTACGGAACTCTCTGAGGTTACGGAACTATCTTTGTGCAAGTCTGTCTTGCCGGTCATGTCAGGCATTGGTCATCCGGTGTATGATCCCTGAATCGTTACAGGAGACGTCAGTTTTATGTCAGAACCTCTGGAATCCCGCTCGCGGCAACGCTCTCTGTTCGCCACCCTGTGTATGGTGGCGCTGGTCGCGGCCTTCAGTCTTTCAACCGCCGTTAGCGCAAAAGACGCCTCGCAAGAGATCGACTGGCTGGAATTGATGCCAGAGGAGGATCTCAACCTACTCGAGAATATGCCAGAAGTCTCCCACGAGGGTGACGGCCCTGCCACATTGCCGGACGAGATTATGACAGGCCGCGTGGTGCCTGAAATGGATGGCCGGTCGGGCCGGATTCCGGGTTTCGTCGTGCCGCTGAAAACCACACAGGATATGCGCATTCTGGAGTTTTTCCTGGTGCCATACTATGGCGCCTGCATACACGTGCCGCCACCTCCTCCAAACCAGATCATCCATGTGAAGTACAAGAAGGGCTTCAAGCTGGAAGCACTCTACGATCCGGTGTGGATTGAGGGCACCCTGAAGATCGAGAAGACCGAGAACGACATTGCTTCGTCCTCCTACTCCATCGTGGCGGAGAACGTCTCACCCTACGAGGAGTAATGTCTCTGCAGGGCGTTTATAGGTCAGTTGTTGACAGTAAATGCCCGGTTTGAGGGTGTCAGCCGGGCACTACCCTGGCCAGAGGGGCTGACCCATTCGACGGTGAGTTCCTTCATGCCCTCGAACCTCTCCATCAGTGCCGATGTGAACGCCTGGTCGGCGTCGAGGTGGTTGCATTCCAGTTGCTGGGATACGTCGTATTCCCGATGAGTGGTTTCCCCATGATGTTCTTCGTCGTGATGATCGTGCTCGTCGTGGCCGTGATCGTGATGAGTATCCCCGCTATGGTTTTCTTCTCCCCCGCCGAGTTCCACGGCTGTGGCTGTCACGCGGCAGTCGGCCGCTGCGGTGTCGACCAGCGGCGTGGTTTCCAGCCAGCGGTTGATGTCCGCCAACCGGCCTTTTTCTGCCTCCGTGCGGGCGCCATGCTCGAACCCGGCGAGGTTGTAGGCCGGGGAATTGAGCATCAGGTCAATACGGTTTTCTTCCACCGCCATCTGCAATCGGGCATGGCCGTGCTCGTGGGCGCCGGGATTGTCGGCGGCCAGCGCCATCGGTGCCAGGCTGCAGGCGGCGACCATACATCCAAGTGTATGCAGCGAGCGTGGACGGTTGGGGGGTAAGCGTTTAGCGGACATGGCAGGCGGCTCTCCTTGAAATTGATATGTTATAACATAATTTACTCTTTCCCGGTCCGGAATCAAGAGGGCAAGTGTCTTAAATGCGCCTGAATGCTAGGATAGGGCCTTCACTCATTCATACAGGACCGTCCCGTTTCATGTCCGAAACCGACACCTCCAACGCCCGCGCCGTCGCCTTTGAGCGCTGGGCGAATATGTTCACCGCTCACAAGGCTTTCAGTCATCCATCAGAGCTCCATGGCGTGCTTTGTGGCCGGCTCGCTGCCGGCGCTCGTATCAATGAAGAAGAATGGCTGGCCATGGTGTGTGAGCACATGGGCCTGCCCCAGGCTGCGACCGACGAATCGGACGAACTGCGGGAATTTATGGCCTCGGCCTATAGCCAGACGCTTGAGCTGTTGAAGGCTACCGATATGAGTTTTCAGCCCTTGCTGCCGGACGATGATTACGCCATCGAACAGCGACTGGAAGCGCTCACCTCCTGGGTGCGGGGTTTCCTGGAGGGCATGGCGCTGTCCGCTGGTCAGGCACTGGGTGAGGCGCCGGACGAGATTCGCGAACTCATTGAAGATCTGGTGGCGATCAGTCAGGTGGCCGACGATGACGAGCCGGACGATGAAAGCGAGCAACAATTGATGGAAATCGTCGAATATGTACGGCTGGGGGCGCTAGCGGTGTTCACTGAGTTCAATCCGCCGGAAAAGCCGTCACCCAATACCCCGACTTTGCACTGAACAACGCTGATACCCGTGGGAGACTTCATGGCTTCACTGATACCCGTCAAGGAATTCAACGATCGCCGGCACCGGCTGATGGAAAGAATGGCGCCGGATAGCATTGCCATACTGCCAGCCGCCCCTGAACGGGTGCGCAACCGGGATGTCCTGCATCCGTTTCGCCAGGACAGTGACTTCCATTACCTGACGGGGTTTGGTGAGCCGGAAGCGGTCCTGGTTCTGATTCCCGGCCGGGAGCATGGAGAGTCCGTACTTTTCTGTAAGGAACGAAACCCGGAAAAGGAGCTTTGGGATGGCTTCCTGGCAGGCCCCGAGGGTGCCATCGAGACCTTCGGCCTGGACGATGCCTTTCCCATTGCCGATATTGACGACATCCTGCCCGGCATGATCGAAGGCCGCAGCCGGGTGTATTACCCACTGGGCAAAGATCATAATTTTGATGCCAAGGTGATGGACTGGGTCAAGCTGATTCGCAGCAAGGTGCGTTCGGGGGCCCATCCGCCCGGCGAGTTCGTAGCCTTGGAACACTTGCTCCACGACCTGCGCCTGTACAAGAGCGCGGCGGAAATCAAGGTGATGGCAAGGGCCGGCGAGATCAGTTGTGAGGCCCACAAGCGGGCGATGAAGAGGGCCGGCAAAGGGGTCTTTGAATACGCCCTGGAAGCCGAGCTGATCCACACGTTTATGGAAAACGGTGCCCGCTCCACGGCCTATCCGTCGATTGTGGGGGGCGGCCAGAACGCCTGCATCCTCCACTACATTGAAAACAGCGCCCCGTTGAACGATGGCGACCTGGTGCTGATTGATGCGGGCTGTGAACTGGAATGCTATGCCTCCGATATTACCCGTACCTTCCCGGTCAGCGGAAGGTTCAGCGATGAGCAGCGGGCCCTGTATGAAGTGGTGCTGGCGGCCCAGTACGCGGCCATTGAGGAAGTTCGTCCCGGGAATCACTGGGACCATCCCCACCAGGCCGCACTGAAAGTACTTACCCAGGGCTTGATCGATCTTGGCCTGCTCAAGGATACGACGGTAGAGCAGGCCATCGAGGAACAGGCATTCAAGCCGTTCTTCATGCACCGTACCGGCCATTGGCTTGGCCTGGATGTGCATGATGTCGGGGACTACAAGGTGGGCGATGCGTGGCGCGAACTGGAGCCGGGCATGGCACTGACCGTGGAGCCTGGGCTATATGTGGCGCCGGACAACACCAGCGTGGATGCGAAATGGCGTGGTATCGGCATTCGCATCGAGGATGACGTGGTGGTGACGAAGGAGGGCTGTCGGGTACTCACCGAGGCGGTCCCCAAGACCATTCCCGAGATTGAAGCGCTGATGGCCGACTGACCGTGAACCAGCACGATACCGATATCATCATCGCCGGTGGTGGGCTGGCAGGAGCCACCCTGGCATTGGCGCTGGCGAAAACCTTGCCGCAATTGCGGGTGACCGTGGTAGAGGCGTTTCCGTTGTCTCCGGACGCCCTGCCTGACAGTTACCAGCCCAGCTACGATGCCCGCTCCACAGCGCTGGCCTGGGGCTCAAGGTTGATCTTTGAAGAACTGGGCCTGTGGCAACGGCTTTCCGAGCATGCCACGCCCATTCGCCATATTCATGTATCGGATCGTGGGCATTTCGGGGCCACGCGCCTGAACGCCGCCGAGCACCAACAGGAGGCTCTGGGCTATGTCGCGGACAACCGCTGGATGGGGCTGTGCCTGATGCGGGAACTGCTGCAGACGCATGTGGTCTGGGAAGCACCGGCGGAAGTGACAGCCATGCAGCCGCTATCGGAGGGTGTTCGCGTTACCCTGGGCACCGACACGGGAAATCGGGAACTGACTGCGCAGTGCCTGGTAGTGGCTGACGGCGGCCGTTCCGGCCTGCGTGAAACACTGGGCTTCCGGGTCAATGAACAGGCGTACGATCAGCATGCCCTGATCGCCAATGTCTCCACCTCCCATAGTCATGAGTTTACCGCGTTTGAACGTTTCACCGATGCTGGCCCCATGGCGTTGTTGCCTCACGGCTCGCCAGCGCGCGCCGGCACAAACGCCGCCCTGGTATGGACGTTGAGTAGTGAAGCTCTTGATGAACTGCTGTCATTGGGCGATAACGATAAGTGCCAGCGACTGCAGCATCGTTTTGGCTGGCGCCTGGGGCGTTTTACCCGCATCGGGGAATGCAGCCACTACCCGCTGACCCTGAAAACCGTGGATGAGGCGGTTCGGCCTGGTGTGGTGTTGGTAGGCAATGCGGCGCACACCCTTCATCCGGTTGCCGGTCAGGGCTTCAACCTGGCCTTGAGAGGCCTGATGGCTCTGGTGGAACAGTTCCGTGTGGCCGTCGAGCAGCAGCAACCCCTCGGCAGCCTGGGCGTGCTTAACGCTTATCAGGCTCGTCATCGCCGGGACTGGCAACAAACCGTACGGTTTTCCGACTCACTGATCCAGCTTTTCGGTAATCATCTACCCCTGGTGGCCACCGCCCGCGACGCCGGCCTGATGGGGCTGGATCTGCTACCCGGCGCCAAGCGCTGGTTTGCCCGCCAGGCTATGGGCCTGGGTGGGCGCCGGGCCGAGCTTCGTACTCCTGACAACGTTTTCTCGGAACGCAATGACCATGAGTGAGCAACCGCAATTCGATATCCTGGTGGTTGGCGGCGGCATGGTGGGCTCGGCCCTGGCGCTGGATTTGTCTCGGCAGGGCTGGAATGTCGGGCTGGTGGAAGGTGCCGACCGAAAGGCCTTGATGCAGGGCCTCGAAGAAGCGCTATCTGTGGAAGATTTCGACCCCCGCGTGAGCGCCATTTCGGTCGCCAGCCAGCGGCTGCTGGAACAGTTGGGGGTATGGCCGGACATAACCGCTGGTCGCCACTGTTCCTACCAGACAATGACGGTGTGGGACGGCGATGGCACCGGCCGCATCCAGTTCGAGGCGGCAGAGCTCCGCGCCCCGGCGCTGGGTACGATCATTGAGAACCGTCGAATTGTGCAGGCACTGTTTGATGCCCTGGCTGACAGCGCTGTGACCCTGATTGACGGGGTCAGGGTGAGTGGCTGGTGGCAGGACGGGCACACGCGAGGCATCCGCCTGGAAGACGGCCAGACCTTCGGCGCCAGGCTTGTAGTGGCGGCGGACGGTGCCCACTCCCGATTGCGCCAGTGGGTGGGGCTACCGACCCGCGAGTGGGATTACGGCCAGCAGGCCATCGTATGCACCGTTCGAACGGCCCAGAGCCACCGCTATACGGCCTGGCAACGGTTCTCGCCCACAGGACCTCTGGCTTTCCTGCCATTGTTGTCAGAGTCCGGCGATGAGCATTTTTGTTCTATTGTATGGTCACAGGATACCGAAGAGGCTCGGCGTTTGATGGGGCTGGATGACCACGCCTTCAAAGCGGAGCTGGAACGGGCGATAGAGCGTGAACTGGGCGCAGTGGATCGGGTCTCGCGTCGCTACGCGTTTCCTTTGCGTCAACGCCATGCCAAGGAATACATCGCCCCTGGCTTTGCGCTGGTGGGCGATGCCGCCCATACCATTCATCCCCTGGCCGGTCAGGGGGCGAACCTGGGTTATGGGGATGTTCGTGCGTTGCTGGATGAACTTGCCAGTGCCCGGAGCAAAGGCATTGATCCAGACAACGAGCTTGTTCTGGCTCGCTACCAGCGCCGTCGCAAGGGTGAGAACCTCGCGATGATGGCGGCCATGGAAGGTTTCAAGCAACTGTTTGGCCGTGATGAGTTGACCCTGCGTTGGCTCCGCAACACCGGCATGCGCTGGCTGAACCAGCTTGGGCCGATCAAGAATCGTATTGCCGCCGAGGCCATGGGGCTGGATGCCTGAGTATGGTTTGCAGGGCGCACCATAAACATCGTTGAACCAAAAGGAATTCGTTATGGCTGCCAGCAGTCTCCTCGTATTGATTGATGACATCGCCACGGTTCTGGACGATGTGGCGTTGATGACCAAGGCGGCCACCAAGAAAACCGCCGGCGTGCTGGGGGATGACCTCGCGCTCAATGCCCAGCAGGTAACCGGTGTGAAACCCGCGAGGGAGCTGCCGGTGGTCTGGGCGGTGGCGAAGGGCTCGATGCTCAACAAGGCCATCCTGGTTCCGGGGGCTCTCGCCATCAGCTTCTTCGTGCCCTGGTTGGTGATTCCCCTGCTGATGCTGGGTGGCGCCTTTCTCTGCTTTGAGGGGTTTGAAAAAATCGCTCACCGGTTCCTTCACAAGCAGGAAGATGAACACCACAAGGAAGAACTCCGCAACGCCCTGAAAAATCCCGACGCCGATCTGAAAGCGGTTGAGCAAGACAAGATCAAAGGGGCGATCCGCACGGACTTTATCCTGTCGGCTGAAATTATAGCGATCACCCTGGGAACGGTCAGTAGTCAGGGCATTGGAATGCAGTTCATGGTGCTGACGGTCGTCGCCATAATGATCACTATCGGTGTCTATGGCCTGGTGGCCGGCATTGTGAAACTGGACGATGGCGGTTTGTACCTCAGCCAGAAAGAAAGCCCATTCGCCAAGCGGGTTGGGGAAGGCATCCTCTGGTTTGCTCCCTGGATGATGAAAGCCTTATCAGTGCTGGGCACCATTGCCATGTTCCTGGTGGGTGGCGGCATTCTCACCCATGGACTGCCACCGGTGTATGAGGCCATTCATCACTTTGTCGAAGGTTTTGGTGGTGTCGCCCAGGCCGTTATTCCGGTACTTGCGGACGGCCTTTTCGGCGTTGTAGCGGGGGCTTTACTGGTAGCGGTGATCACGCCACTGACAAAACTGTGGAAGGCGCGTTCTGCCTGAGCTAAACGCAGGCGTCGAACAGGCGGCTGACCAGCACAGGCACGGCGGTCTCCACCCGGAGGATACGGTTGCCAAGGTGCACCGCTTCGCAGCCCGCCTCGGTCAGCTTGTCGACTTCATACGGTATGAACCCGCCTTCCGGGCCAACGCACAGGGTGGCGGGTTCGTTGATGTGTGCCGGGCAGGGCGTGCTGGTGCCGGGGTGGGCCACCAGAGCACGGGTATTTCTCAGCAGGGCCGGCAATTCATCTTCCACGAACGGCTTGAACAGCTTGCGGACGTGGAGCCGGGGCAGGTGGGTGTCCCGCGCCTGCTCCAGGCCGAGTACCATGTTTTCCCGCAGATTGTCGTCCGACAGCCACGGCGTTTGCCAGAAGCTTTTCTCCACCTTGTAGGCATTGATCAGCCAGATATCCTTGACGCCAAGGGTTGCGCAGGTCTGCAGTACACGGCGGAACATCTTTGGCCGTGGCATGGCCAGGATCAGCGTCAAGGGCAGTGGGGCTGGCGGTGGTGTGGTTAATTCCACCTGGAGTACGGCCTCGGTATCGTTAAGCCTGACCACGCGACCCGTGCCAATATCGCCGTCCACCAGGCCAACAGGTACCAGGTCGCCTTCCGCAACCTTCAGCACTGAATGCAGGTGTGCCAGCCGGCGGCCCGTGAGCACGGCTGTGTCCGTTGCCACGAAATCATCCTGAAACAGTAGCGCCAGGTTCATTCGTTGGAGGCGTCCGTTGCATCAGGGGCTTCCACCTCGCGCCTGGCGAGCCGACCAAACAGAATGCCGAGTTCAAACAACAGCCACATGGGCACCGCCAGCAGGGTCTGGGAGATGATGTCCGGTGGGGTCAGCAACATGCCGATTACGAAGCAGCCCACCACGATGTACGGGCGCTTCGCAGCGAGGTCTTCGGGCGTGGTGGCGCCAGTGAGAATCAGCAGTATGGTGGCGATGGGAATTTCGAAGGCAACCCCGAAAGCGAAGAACATCTTCAGTACGAAATTGAGGTAGCTGCTGATATCCGGCAACTCAACAATGCCTTCCGGGCCGATGGCGGTGAAGAATCCGAACACCAGCGGGAACACCACGTAATAGGCAAAGGCCGCCCCCAGATAAAACAGGACGACCGACGTAAACAGTAAGGGGAACGCCAGTTTCTTCTCATGGGCATACAGGCCCGGCGCAATAAAACTCCAGAGCTGGTAGAGGATCACCGGAATGGCCACGAACACAGCTAGCACCAGGGCCAGTTTCAATGGCGCGAAGAACGGCGAGGTGATGTCCGTTGCGATCATGGTCTGGCCGACTGGCAGCAGGTCCCGCAAGGGTTGCGATATCAGCAGGTAGAGTTCATTGGCAAACGGGTAGATGGCGGCAAAACAGATGATCACCGCCAACACCATTTTCAGCAGGCGGTTGCGCAGCTCCAGCAAATGCTCGATCAGTGGCATTTCCGGCTGTGCATCTTCGGGACGTTGGGCGTTTTTGCCGTCGGGCTGGGTGGTCATGAACGGTTATCCGGCGTGCTTTCCTGTTGTTTCGGGGTGCCATCGGCCGAATGGTCGTGCGTGCTGTCATCCTCTTGTGGCGGATCATCAGGGGCCAGAGAGGCATGTCCGGAACCGTTGGCTGAGGTAGGGTCTTCCTCAGGGTCCATTACGGGCTCTTCGGGTTCGGCAATCCGACGGGTCGCAGGTGCGGGCCGGTGTTTGGGCTTATCGTCGTCGGACAGAACCATGTGTTCGTATTTCTTGGCCTCGTCCAGGGCGCCGCGCACCGACTTCTGGACATCTTCCAGGCCGACGTCGCCGGCTTTGCGCAGTTCTTCGCGAAGCTCTTCCGCCTTGAGCTGACGGTCGAGTTCCGAGGAGAACTGGCTCACCATGCGGCGGGCACCACCAATCCAGCGCCCGGCTGCCCGGGCCGCTGTAGGCAGCCGTTCGGGGCCGAGAACCAGTAACGCAATGACGCCGCAGATCAGCAGCTCGACAAAGCCGATATCAAACATTCAGCCCGTCTCAGCTGTGGGACTTGTCCCGTGGCTTTTCTTCGGCGCGGGCTTCATGAGCTTTCGCGTCGGCATCGTCTGCAATGGCGTCCGGGTCATCGTCCTTCTTGTCGTCTTCGTTCATGGATTTTTTGAACCCACGAATGGCACCGCCGAGATCCCCGCCGATGTTGCGGAGCTTTTTGGTTCCGAACAACAGGATAACAATGCCAAGTACGATTAGGAGTTGCCAGATACTGATGCCCATGCCGGGACCCTCGTCTTAAGGTTTCTGTTACGGTTGATTGTACGCCACTTCGGGGGGCTTCCGGAAACCCTCCTCAGGGTTGCCCGGATCACTGTTCCCGGGAGGCTTTTTCTTCAAGGCCAGACAGGTCAAATCGGCTGGCGAGCTCGTCGATGACGTCCTTGGGGCCAAGGCCAAGCCGGGACAGCATCACCATGCTGTGAAACCAGAGGTCGGCGGTTTCATAAACCACGTCCCGGGTTTCACCGGAGTGCTCCGCGTCCTTGGCGGCCAACAACGTCTCGGTGCACTCTTCCCCTACCTTTTCCAGGATCTTGTTGAGCCCCTTCTGGTGCAGGCTGGCGACATAGGAGGTTTCCGGATCGGCCTCCTTGCGGGCTTCCAGCACCTGGGCCAATTGCTCAAGAATGTCACTCATGGTTGCTACCTCCCTGTTTGTCACCGTAAATAGCGCCGGGATCCCGCAGAACCGGATCCACGCTCGTCCATTGCCCGCCTTCCAGTTTGCGATAGAAGCAGCTTCGTCGCCCGGTGTGGCAGGCGATACCGCCTTTCTGCTCAACCTTCAGAAGAATCACGTCTTCATCGCAGTCCAGCCGGATTTCCGAGATCACCTGTTGGTGCCCGGAGGTTTCCCCTTTGCGCCACAATTTGCCGCGGGAACGGGACCAATATACGGCCTGGCCTTCTTCAGCGGTCAACCGGAGCGACTCTGCGTTCATCCAGGCCATCATCAGGATGTCGCCGGTAGCGGCGTCCTGGGCAATGGCAGGTACCAGCCCATCCGCATTCCAGCGGATTTCCTCTAACCAGTCAGGCGTCCCGACTCTAGCGTTTGAATCTTGCATTTAGATGACTTCCGTCAGTTTTTCCGTTCATGGCCTACAACCAGCCAGGCCGCCACGGCTAGTAGAGCCCAACCATGAACGGGCATGGTCTGCGCGAGGGTGGCAAGGTCGTGGTCGAGGCTCAGCCAGGCCACCCCCGCCAAGGCTGCAGCGGCCAGCCCCCGTCGCCAGCGCCGGTCGGCCCGGGCCCGGTTTTCACGAATAAGTTCCAGTGTAGCGCGACTGGGGTGGTCGTTGGAGCCCGTGTTGCGTAACTGCACCAGCGCGTCGTGTACCAGCTGTGGCATTTCCGGCGACTGCTCCAGCCAGGCGGGCAAATGGGACTGCAGGGATTTGATCAGGCCGGACGGGCCGATGCGTTTGCGCATCCAGGCTTCCAGGAAGGGTTGAGCAGTGCTCCAGAGGTCCAGATCCGGATAAAGCTGACGCCCCAGGCCTTCCACATTCAGTAGGGTTTTCTGCAGCAGTACCAGTTGCGGTTGCACTTCCATGTTGAAGCGCCGCGCCGTCTGGAACAGCCGTAGCAGGAAGTGGCCAAAGGAGATGTCTTTCAGCGGCTTCTCGAAAATCGGCTCGCAAACGGTGCGGATAGCGGCCTCGAATTCGTTGACCCGGGTGTCCGGTGGCACCCAGCCGGACTGGATATGCAACTCGGCGACCTGGCGGTAATCGCGGCGGAAAAACGCCAGCAAATTGCGGGCAAGATAGCTTTGGTCATCCGGTGCAAGAGTGCCAACGATGCCGAAATCGATGGCGATGTATTTGGGGTCGGCCGGGTTGCTGACATCCACGAAAATATTGCCGGGGTGCATGTCGGCGTGGAAGAAACTGTCCCGAAAAACCTGGGTGAAGAAGATCTCCACCCCTTTCTCTGCCAGTACCTTCAGATTGACGCCGGCTTCACGAAGCGCCGGAACGTCGGCAATGGGGATGCCGTGAATGCGCTCCATGACCAGAACGGACTTGCGTGTGTAGTCCCAGTCGATGGAGGGGATATAAATCAGCGATGAGTTCTCGAAATTACGGCGCAGCTGACTGGCGTTGGCGGCTTCGCGTTGCTGGTCGAGTTCGTCATGGATGGTGGAATCGTAGTCCGCCACCACTTCCACCGGGTGTAGCCGACGGCCTTCGGACCAGTAGCGTTCCAGCAGACCGGCCATCATGTACATCAATGCCAGGTCCTGGCGGATGACTCGTTCAATGTCGGGGCGGATGACCTTGACCACGACTTCCCGGCCGTCGAGAAGCGTGGCGGCATGCACCTGGGCGACGGAGGCAGAGGCCATGGGCTCGCGGGAAAACTCCGCAAACAGCTCCGACACCGGCGCACCGAGGGATTTTTCGATAATGCCCTGGGCGACGTCGCCGGGAAAAGGCGGTACCCGGTCCTGCAGGTTTTTGAGGGAAAGCGCCATGTCGTCGGGTAGCAAGTCCCGTCGCGTCGACAGGATCTGGCCGAATTTGACGAATACCGGCCCCAGCTCTTCAAACGCGAGGCGTAGGCGGTCCCCCCGGTCCAGCTTGGGTTTCGGAAACAGGTGCCAGGGGGCCAACAGGAAAAACACTTTCAGGGGGACAGGCAGTTCCGCCAGCGGTAGAAAGGTGTCCAGCCGGTAGCGGCAGAAGACCCAGGCAATGCGGAACAGGCGTTGCAGGCGCGTCACGGCGTCTCCGTTTGGTCTTGTTGTCTGGGATGCTCCAGCCGCGTGACCCTGGCTTCCAGGCGTTCGGTCTGCAGGTTCAGCCGGTCGATATCGGTAAACGTGGCTTCCAGCTCCCGGCGCCCGGGCAGGCTTCGGCTTTCTTCATGAATATATTCTTCAACATTGGCGTTCAGGGACGCAAACGCCTGTCGGCTCCAGCGAACAGCCCCGCGAACGCGCTGGCCGATAAAATGCGCCGGCACATCACCAATATACCCGGCCATGGCAGCTTCCCAGTCGGGGTCGAGTTGGTCGATGGCGCGCTGGAACTGGTGCGCCAGGGCGGTATCGCCTGTCACGTGAATGCGGCCTTCGCTGAAAACTCCGTCATCGCCGGTGGCCAGGGCGGCGAACGCCATGGGGCGACCGGACAGGATCAAGGCAGGAGCTTCCGAAGGCTGGCTGGCAACCTGAATGCGATCTCCCGCCTGTTGCAGCGTCAGCGTGAGGCCGAGCCCGTCCAGCGAAAACTGTACCGGCCCCGTGAGCGCTGACATCAGCGTCTGCTTGCCAGCGGGGTCCAGCGCCAGCGCTCGGTTGAGCGCGCTCTCAATGATAGAGGTGGCGGCAGACAGCAGGGTTGGGCCGGGAAACATCAGGGCTTGATTCCCACATGCAGGGCGACCACGCCACCGGTCATGTTGTAGTACTTGCAATTCACCAGGCCGGCCTCTTCCATCATCGCCTTGAGCGTATCCTGATCCGGATGCATGCGGATGGACTCGGCCAGGTATTGATAGCTGTTGGAATCGCCGGCAATCAACTGGCCCATCAGCGGCAGCGCGTTGAATGAATACACGTCATAGGCTTTGCTGAGCAGCGGATTCTTGGGTTTGGAAAACTCCAGTACCATTACCTTGCCACCAGGTTTCAGCACCCGGGTCATGTCCCGCAGGGCCTGGTCCTTGTCGGTAACGTTGCGCAGGCCAAAGGCAATGCTCACAGCGTTGAAGCTGTTGTCCGGGAAGGGGAGGTGTTCGGCATCCGCCTGCACGTATTCGATGTTGCCGGCGTAGCCACGGTCCATCAGCCGGCCCCGGCCAACCTGAAGCATGGACGCATTGATGTCGGCCAGCACAACCTTGCCGGTTGGGCCGACCAGGTCCGAGAACTTCATGGTCAGATCACCGGTACCCCCGGCAATATCCAACACCTGGTGCCCCTTGCGGACGCCGGAAAGCTCAATGGTAAAACGCTTCCAGAGGCGGTGGATTCCCATGGACATGAGGTCGTTCATCAGGTCGTACTTGCCGGCCACGGAATGGAACACGTCAGCGACCTGACCCGCTTTCTGGCTTTTCGGCACGTTGCGAAAGCCAAAATGGGTAACGTCGTCTTTCGGTGTTTCCGCCTGCGGCTGGTCGGTAGACGGTTGTTGCTCGCTCATGGGCATGTCCTGTCAGAATCTGAACCCCGTATTCTAACGCTTGCGGGGGTGGCTACAAGTTTAATGCCGCCTTACACTATAAATCGCGCCCGAAATCCTGGAGATATCCGTTTCATGTCAACAATTGATGTACGCCGCACTCATTCCCTCGACAAAGAGCACGCCCGCCAGGCGGCGGAAACCCTGGCTGAGGATCTGTCAAAGCAGTTTGATGTGAACTATCAGTGGGAAGGGGATCATCTCAAGTTCAAACGCAGCGGCGTGAAAGGCCAGTTGGAAATCACCGATAGCAATCTCCATGTTCACCTGGAACTGGGCATGATGCTGCGGCCGTTCAAATCGCGTATTGAGCAGGAAATCCACTCCCAGCTTGATCAGATTCTGAAGGCCTGAGTTCCCCCTATTTCGTTAAAGGTCACTCGGTAGCTCAAACGGTTTCGGGTGGCCGTCCAGGATGTTCTTCATGACCCGCTTCTCTCGCGTGACCAGCCGGTCAATCAGCAGATCTACATCGTCCATTTTACGGAACGCGGAATAGCCCCGGTGCAGGAAACTGTGCAGATCGCTGAGGCCCGCCATCTCGGCCGGTGCCCGGCTCATTGAAAGCAGCCAGCCAAGGGTGCGGTTGCGGACATAGCGGTCGAGCTGGTGCCCCACCTCAGCCACCAGGGTAATCTGCCGTTCCCGTTGTCCCAGTTCCTGGCTGCTGCGAAAGATCTGGCAGTAGGCGTCGCTGGAAAGTTCGCTGGGAGAAAGGCCGCTCGAATGGCAGAGTTCGGCCAGCTCCAGGTCCAGCCGTTGGGTAATCAGGTTCAACTCCACCAGCCCGGCGAAGGTGTCCAGCAGGTTGTCCGGGAGCCACTTCACCATCTTCGGGAATACGCGGTCGATGTTGTCGTCGCGTTGGGTCATGCCGGCGGGGGCGTAGAGGTCCGTCAGCAGGAATTCCAGGCCGGTGTGGTAGCCGGGGTGTTGGTAGAGGTCCGCGTGGGTGGCCTTCAGGCGCTCCGCCTGCCAGTCCGCTATCCGGAAGGTGTGTTCCAGCAGGGAGTGGGTGGCTTTGTACTGGCGGAAGTCGTGGTAGTCCAGCAGCAATTGCTGCAACCGTCGCGCGCTGTCGGAATGGGTTGGGGTAGCGACTAGGCGCTCACGATACATGGGGGTGTGGCTCCACTGGACCTGCAATAGAAGCGCGCCAGTTTAGCGGAGCCGGAGCTTGAGTGCAGCTGTGCTAACCCTGGGCCGTTGCCGGCAGACTCTCAAATCCCGGCACCCATTCCTTGCTGTCGAGGGTGATAAAGTGGCTGGGTGCCTCGGTTTCGACAATCCGCATGGTGGTTGGGCTTTGGCGTGCACTGGCCAGCATGGCCTGTCGATCCAGGATTCGGTCCACAGCCGGTACCAGGAAGGTGCCGTAACGAACCTTGCTGTACACGCTGGTGTCTGTCCTCTCCATCCAGGCCATCAGGTTCTCTATGTTGCGAACAATGGTCAGGTGGTCCTTGGTGGCGGAAAACAGCTTGCCCAGCAGCTGCTTCTTGCGTGGGTTCATTTTGCCGAAGAAGGTTTGACCATAGGCGGATGAGGGAGCGCTGTTTATCAGGCGAATCAGCCAGGGCCACATGCCGTGGCTCACCGGCTCCAGTACCGCCGTTACCAGGGCAGAAAGGCGCCCCTGGGGCAGAACGGGTGCTTCCAGCACCAATTCCACATTTTCATACAGTTCCGGCCATTGGTTGATGGCCTCAAGGATGACGGCGCCGCCACGTGAATGGCCATGCACGCGGATGTTGTCGGTACTTGGCAGGTTCGCCAGAGCCTGGTTGAGAATGCAGGCATCGTACTCGATAGTGCCGTCCAGGTGTTTGATAGGCACTTCCCAATCCGGGGTCTCGGGCGTCACACCGTTTACGGGAATATGATAGTTGCTGCAGGTCAGCAGGATCAGTTCGGTTGTCGGTGCTTCGTAGGCCTGGGTGAAGTAGCAGTGATTTTCCAGGAAGCCGTGGAGGCCAATGACGGTCTGTTCGGCCTTGCCGCTGTGGTTGCGGACCGACACGGCTCCAGTACCGACTCGGTATACCCGCCCTGAGAACATTTCAGAGTAGGCATTTTCAATCGGTTTTATCAGTTTTCGTACATGGCTCGCTTTCATGACTGCTCTCCTTCAGCGCCTGATGCCTGCCTTTTATGGGTCTTTATGGGCGCTGGTACATTCAGTTGTACCGACTTCTGCCACCGCAGGTATTGGCACTGATTACTGTTTTTACGCTCAGTCAGGGCCAATAGACGTTTGGCGAACAGGGCGTAAAGGCACGTGTAGTGCCTAATAACCATTTCATCAAGCCTTATTCCCAGTATAGGGGTGTAAGGTTGCTTCCGTGTAACTTTTTGTAATTGCGTGACGTTGGCAGCCTTATGGAGCCTTCAGTGCTTGTCTGGCACAATGCGGCGTCAACTTTCCATTTCTTGCAGCATTTATCCGGGGACAGACAGGTTTGAGTCAAAAGGAATCGCATCTGCTGTTGCCTATGGACTCGGCCTGGCTGGCTCTTGAGCGGCCCGAAAACCCGATGACGATTACCGTTATGTTGCGGGTGGAAGGGCTCACGGAAGCCCGGCTGCAGGAATTCCTGCGTATTTACTGGCTCGCCTGGGAACGTTTCCGCTATATGCCGGTTCACCGCGCGCCCGGTTGGTGGTGGGAGGAAGACCCGGTGTTTTCGCTTCACCACCATTTGGAGGTGGTGAATGGCGACTTTGATCGGGCAACCTTGCAGGACTGGGTATCAGCAAGGTTGAACCAACCGTTGCCCACGTACCGTCCGCTCTGGAAATTCTGGTTGCTTCCCGATGCCGAGGGTGGCGCTGCGCTCCTTCTGCGTATGCACCACTGCTACGCGGACGGGCTCTCTCTGCAGGGCATATTTGACCGCTTGTGCCCGCCGTCGCCGCAACAGGCGCCGGTGCTTTACGGCGCGGCGGAACAGGCGGACATGGGGCGTTGGGGAAGAGCCGCCAATGCCTGGCTGCGTGAGCTGACGGCCAGCGAGTGGCCGCGGGAAGAGGCGGGTGCGGAGGACGATATTCCCCGCAACGGTGGCACCGCCGGTCGCAATGCCCTGGAGCGGGCGACCTGGAAAAGTGTCAAGCTGGTCAATGAGCTCAGCCAGTTCCTGGTAGAGCCGGAAGATACGGACTCCTCCCTTAAGCGGTCGCTATTGGGACGTCGCCAGTGCCGCTGGTCGCAGCCCGTGGCGCTTGAACGTTTTCGCCGGATTGCCACGCTTACCAGCGTTACCATCAACGATGTGTTACTCAGTTGCGTGGCGTCTGCAGTCCGCAATCGGCTTGTCGCGGACGATACCGATATGGATGAGGCAGTGCTTCACGCGGCGGTGCCAGTGGATATCCGCAACCGCCTGCCGGAAGGGGTAAAGCCGGAGCCCGGGACTCTGGGTAACTATTTCGGGACGGTGTTCGTGCCGTTGCCGGTGGACGGTGAAAGTTCCCTGGAGCGGCTGTTCCGCATCAAGCATGAAACCCGCAAGCTCAAGAAAAGTTGGCAGCCCGGCCTGTCCTGGGCGCTGACAGGCAGCGCACCGCTGATTCCCGAAGCCTGGCGTCAACCTGTGGCGGATCTGTTCTACCGCAAGGCCAGTGCGGTGGTGTCGAACGTGCCTGGTACCCGTGATGAACGGTATCTGGCCGGTTGCCGCATTCTGGAGCAGATGTTCTGGGTACCCCAGGCCGGGGATATCGGGCTCGGCGTCAGCATTGTCAGTTACGCCGGCCAGGTCCAGTTCGGTGTGGTGGCCGATGAGGCGGTCATGGCCGATCCCGAGTGCTTCCTGGATGACTGCCTGCAAGAGTTGGAATGCTTTCCCCTCTGACGGGTAGTAGTCCCAAAGTTCTGTTTTCATAGCCTCCTAAAAGATCAGAAAACCTGCCCCCTTGGCGCATTTTCCACCCCCGCTGCTTCGCCGACCATTGAATTCAGGCGAAAGAATGCGCCTGAGACACGGGTAACTACCCGCTGCTCAACACCCAGATTCAATAAAAACCGGGGGAGTTTATGAACAACAACAATTTCCGAAAGTCAGGGCTGGCCATCGCGATGGCCGGTGCGATGTCGGTCAGTGCCGGCGCAAACGCGGCAATCGAAGTGTACAACGAAGACGGAACCAGCTTTTCCGTGGACGGCTATTTCAACGCCTTCTACGTTAACCGTGACGACAAGCTGAACGACACTCGCAATTCCGACGTGAAAATGGGGTTCCTGCCCAATACGATCGGTTTCAACTTCAGTAAGGAAATGGGCGACCTGACTCTGGGTGGCCGGTCTTCGTTCTGGTCCACCATCAACGACAGCCTGCAGTCACCGACGGATACCGCTATCGATGTGCGTCAGCTGTACGCCACGGTAGACGGTTCTTTCGGTCAGGTGCTGATTGGTAAGGACTTTGGTCTTTACGCCCGCTCTAACATCTTCCTGGACGAAATCCTGATGGGCTTCGGTTCTCCGGGTGCGGCGGCAACCGGCGTTTCTTTTGGCAATATCCGCACTGGGTACCCTTACCCCAATCCATCCGCCCAGATTACCTATCGGACCCCGGATATGGGCGGCTTGAAGGTGGCCGCTGGTATTTTTGAGCCTGCCAATACCACGCCGGGTGCGGAGTCGGAACAGTCCGCGCCGCGTTTTGAGGCAGAGGTTACCTACAGTGCGGATTTGAATGGCCTGGCGTTGACAGGCTGGGTAAATGGTCGCCATCAGAGCTCCGAGAATGCAACCACCGAAGTGGACAGCCAAGGCCTTGGTTACGGTCTTAAAGCGTCCGTTGCAGGGCTATCGCTGACGGCCTCCGGCTTCACCTCTGAGGGCGACGTTCCTGTATTGCTGACCGATGCGGCCCTGACTTCGGAAGAGGACGCCGACGGCTACCTGCTCCAGGGATCCTACATCCTTGGCGCCAATCGGCTGGTGCTGTCCTACGGCGAAACGGACTCTGACCAGGGGGATTTTGAAACAGAGAACACCTCGGTCGCGGTCTTCCATAGTGTAAACAGCAACTTCAAGCTGGTTGCCGAATACAACATGTTTGAGCAGACCACGAAGTCCTCCGGCGCGGATGCAGCAGAGTTCGACACCCTGGCGCTGGGTGCTGTGATCACGTTCTGAGTGTTTGAAGAGTGCCCCAGCACCGGCAAGGATTCCCGGCGCCGGGGCCTCGCCCTAAGACTAAAGTGCCGGTTTGCTTTCCCGCAAACCGGCAGCGCCAGCAGGCATTGATTCAGGAGGGTTTTTAATCAATGGCTTACGATCATTTTGGCGCGCCAATTAAAAGCACTGAAGTCGCATTGGCTCCGTTTTCGGATTCCGTAGAATCGAGTGAAAGCCACTCGGTTTCGGAGCGCGTATCCATGAAACCCGTTACCACGCTGCCTGCCGTTCGGGTAGCCAGCTCCCATGTTCGTGACCCGATGCTGGCCGCCACCAATCTTGCCAGCGAGCTCAACCATGAGCATCTGGGTTGTGTCCTGTTTTTCTGTTCCGCTGAATACGATCTCGGCCGTCTGGGCATTGCCCTTGAACACGTGTTTGATGGCGTGCGGGTCAGTGGTTGTACATCTGCAGGGGAAATAACACCGGATGGTTACGGCCGGGGGTGTATTACCGCTATTGGTTTCGACCGGCGTTACTTTTCCATTGAATGCGCCCTGATCAGTGAGCTTGAGCATTTCACCCTTCACGACGCCCAGGGGGTCATTGATGGCTTGCTGTCCACCTGCCGTGATGCCGGACTGGCCTCAGTCAAGGGCAACACCTTTGCCATCACTTTGCTGGATGGGCTGTCGAGCCGGGAAGAGCTTGTGCTGGCAACACTGAATGCCGCGCTCGGCACTATCCCACAGTTTGGCGGGTCCGCGGGCGACGACGAGCGCCTGGCCAATACTCACGTGTTTTTTGAGGGCCGCTTCCATACCGGGGCTGCCACCGTGATGCTGGTCAATACGCCGTTGGACTTCCGGGTGTTTTCCACGCACCACATGCAAGCCCGCGAAGAAAAACTGGTGGTTACTCATGCGGACGCGAAGAGCCGGACAGTGTATGAGTTGAACGCGGAACCGGCAGCGGAAGCATACGCCCGTGCAGTGGGCGTGGCGGTGGACGAACTCGACCGTAAGGTGTTCGCGCTCAGACCGATGGGGGTGAGGATCGGGGGGCATTATTTCGTGCGCTCTGTGCAGCGGGTGAACGCCGACGGGAGTCTGACGTTCTACTGCGCGGTGGAGACTGGCATCGTGATGACCGCCATGGAGCCCGGCTCGCTTCTTGACAGTGTACGCACACAAATTGAAGCGTCCGAGCGGGTCGTGGGGCCGCCGCTGGTCACCATAGGCTGCGACTGCTTTCTTCGTCGCCTGGAGGCGGAATTTACCGGTGTGGTGGACGAAGTGTCGGACTTCCTGCGCCACCATAAAGTGATCGGATTCAACACCTACGGTGAACAGTTCGATGGCATGCATATCAATCAGACGTTTACGGGGGTGGTGATTGGTCAGCCCGATGCCGGTTACGGTCATAGCTGAGTCTGATCCCGACGACCGCAGGGATCAGCGGATTGCCGAGCTGGAGGCAGAGAACGAACGCCTCCGAAAAATACGGGACGCACTGATTGTTCGAGTGGAATCCGGCTCGGCCCACAAACCCGAACCCTATGCGGCGTTTGAACACTCTGTGGTACTGGCGGAACAGGTACGGGAGCGCACGGAGGCGCTCAACCAGACCATGGACGAACTCAAGCACAGCAACAAGGCCTTGAACCGGGCCCGCGAGGAGGCTGAAACCACTCGCCAGCGCCTGGCGGACGCCATCGAAAGTATTGCTGACGGATTTGTGCTTTTTGATCATCAGCACCGTCTTATCCAGTGCAACAGCCGGTTCCGCAGTTACTGGACCTATGCCCATCTGGACGTTCCTCCTCCTGGCACATCAATCGCAGATGTAAAAGCTATGGCGATCAATTCCGGGCTGGTGGTCGAGGAGCATGTGAATGAGTCCTCCGAAGGGGCGGTGTTCCTGCTGTCGAATGGCCGTTGGGTACAGATGACGGAAAGGAATACCCGCGAGGGCGGGCTGGTTGTTCTTTATTCTGACATCACCGACGTCAAGAACAGTGAAATGGCTCGCCGAATCAAGGCGCTTGAAGAGAGTGAGCGCTGGATCCGCGTGGTGACGGACCATGTGCCCGCACTGATCGCCTACGTGGGTGCGGACATGACCGTGCAGTTTTGCAACAAGGTTTATGAAGCCTGGTATGGCCGCAATGGCGAGTCTCCACTCGGTAAACACCTGGAGAATATTCACCAACCTGAGCTTTACCAACGGCTAATGCCTCATATGCAGGCCGTGCTCAGGGGTAACAGCGTTAACTTCGAATTCGAGGAAACCAACGACACCGGAGAGACCCGCTACATGCTTCGCGCCTACGTGCCCAACGTGGACGAGCAAGGGCAGGTCATCGGGTTTTTTGTGCTGATCCGGGACATTACCGACCGCCGCAAGACCGCGTTGGCACTGGAGCAGGCGTACGATAATCTGGAACGGCGGGTGAAAGAACGTACGGCAGCTCTTACCGGCCTCAACAGTCAGTTGCGACAGGAAATCAGTGAGCGGGCGGCGGTGGAAGCCCGACTGCGTGACGCCAAGATGGACGCCGAGCGCGCCAATCTGTCCAAAACCAAATTTCTGGCGGCCGTCAGCCATGATTTGCTGCAGCCACTGAATGCTGCCCGCCTGTTCACCAGTGCTTTACTGGAGCACTCTTTCGGGCCCAAAGCCGAGGGGCTCGTGCGCTCGGTGAGCACCTCCCTGGATGATGTGGAAAACCTTCTGGGCACCCTGGTGGACATCTCCAAACTGGATGCTGGCGTGATCAAGCCGGACATCATGGCCTTTGACCTGCGGGACTTGCTGAACAACATCGCTCGCGAATTTCGCCAGATGGCGATGGCGGAGGGGCTGACGCTCGACTTCGTGCCATCGTCGGCAATCGTGGAGTCAGATTCCCAGCTGCTGGCGCGGATTCTGCGCAACTTCCTCACCAATGCCATTCGCTATACCGGTAACGGACGCATTCTGCTGGGGTGCCGCCGGCATCGGGACCATGTATTGCTGCAGGTATGGGACACCGGCCCCGGCATTCCGGCAGACAAGCTGACCGAGATTTTCCAGGAATTCAAACGCATTCGCCCCGCTGGCTCTCAGCCGGACAAGGGGCTTGGGCTGGGATTGGCGATCGTCGACAAGATTTCCCGCATGCTGGGCCACGAAGTGACAGTATCCTCGATAGAAGGGAAAGGCTCGGTCTTCAGCGTAAAAGTGCCGTTCGGGCGGTTGTTGCCCAAACGGCCGGCAGCGGATGATGACCGGGTGGTGTCAAACCACGGCGGCCTGGGCGGCGCCAGAATCTGGGTGATCGACAACGACCACGCCATCTGCCAGGGCATGCAGACGTTGCTGGAAGGCTGGGACTGCCAGGTGGTTTCAGCGGTGTCTCTGGAAGATCTTGAGCGACAGTTGGACCCGGCCAAGAGCCCCGTGGACCTTATCCTGGCGGATTATCACCTGGACAACGACGAAAACGGGGTGGATGTGGTGGCCGAGATCAACGGTCGTCGCCATTGCCCGGCGCCGGTGGTCATGATTACCGCCAATTACACCAACGAGTTGAAGCAGCACATCCGTGAGTTGGGGCACGTTTTGATGAACAAGCCTGTGAAGCCGTTGAAGTTGCGCAGTGCGCTGAATCACCTTTTGAGAGGGTGATCTCCTACCGTTTCAGATACTGACTGAAATCCACATCGCTGGCCGACAGAATCGCCTGCACCCGGTTGTGAACCCCCAGCTTACGAAGAATCGCCGAGACGTGGGCTTTTACCGTGGTCTCTGCAATGTTCAGGTTGTACGCAATCTGCTTATTGGATTCCCCTTTGGACATGCGCTCCAGCACCAGCAACTGGCGGCGGGTCAGGGAGTTCAGCAGCTCTGGGGAAATAGGGTTGTCCTCATGACGGCTGCGGCGATGGGTGCTTTCCTTGCCGGTACGGATAATGTCGGAAGGCAGGTAGACATTGCCGTTGAGGATCTGCTGGATGGCATCGGTCATCTGGGCGCGGGGTGATGACTTGGTAATGAAACCACAGGCGCCATAGGTAATGGCTTGCAGGACCACCTGTTTATCTTCCTCTGCTGACACGATTACCACAGGAATGGTCGGTGCTTCGTTCCGCAATGTGATCAGGCCGTTCAGGCCGTGCATTCCCGGCATGTTCAGATCCAACAGGATCAGGTCCAGGTCATCGTTTTCGCGGGTAATGTCCAGGGCGCTGTCCAGATCAGCGGTTTCAATGATCTTACTACCGTCAAAACCGGTCGATATTACGCTGCTGATGGCCTCGCGAAACAGCGGGTGGTCGTCTGCAATCAATATCTTGTAGGTTGGCTCCATCACTGGTTCCACTGGCTTGTTTTCGTTATCAGGGACGGTTTCCGAGACATCATAGCGCTTTTCGGGAGAGAGTGTGGCATCGGGCTCATTCAGCATGGCGGCCTCCTGGGACAGGGGATCTCCCAAGTGGGATTCAATCCTCTGTTTATTATTGTGATGATTGCATTACACGCGATCCTCGCCCTGGGTTGAATGCGACCATCGCACCAAAAAACAGGCACCAAAGTACTATTCTTGATGGCTGGCGAGCTTCGTATCGTGGAGGCATGAGCCAACAAACCCTGATAACGCCCAACCTTGCACGTTTCTCTGCCAATCCCCGACCGATGTGGTTGGCTGGCGCCGCACTGTTGCTCGGTTTGATGTTATCGAGCGGGGCTCACGCCAACGACAAAACAGCTATACCGACGTTGTCTGTCAGTGTGTTGCAGTTCGGCACGGCGCATTGGGAACTGGACCATATACTCCACCGGGGGCTGGACCGAAAGAACGGCTACCAGTTGGATCTCAGGCTGGTGGCCAATCTGCCAGCGTCTCGTCTGGCGGTAGCCAGTGGGTCCGTCAACGGGGCTGTGGCCGATCTGCTTTGGGCTCAGGCGCGTTTTGAGGACGGGGTGCCCTACCTGTACGTACCCTTCTCGTCCCAGATTGGCGATATCGTGGTGGCTGACGACTCTGATATAGGTGCCGTGGCCGACCTGGCCGGCAAGCGTGTCGGCGTTGCCGGCGGGCCGGACAGCAAAGGCTGGATACTGCTTCAGAAGGTAGCCGAGCAGCAGGGTATTGATCTTGCGGGTTCCGCCAAGGTGCAATTCGCTGCCCCGCCGCTGCTGAGCCAGGCTTTGAGGCGGGAGCAGGTGGATGTCATCATTACCTACTGGCATTTCGCCGCACGCCTGAGAGGAGAGGGCGGCTGGCGTTCGGCGTTCAGAATGTCGGACCTTCTGGCCGCCATTAACCTGGATCGGAACTTGCCGGTTCTGGGGTATGTTTTCCCGGCTGATTGGGCGGAAGACCATCGCGCGTTGATGGATCGTTTTGCCGCCTCGTTGCAGCAGGCCAAGAAGGAGCTGTCGAATGGCGAAAGACCCTGGCAGCGACTGCGACCACTGATGGGAAACCCGGAGGACGGAGTGTTCCAGTCGCTTCGGGAAGGATTTGTGGCAGGCACCCCCTTACCGCTAACGGACCAGCGCGTTGCTGACCTGCATCGCCTGCTAGCGCTCACCGGTGCCAGCCCGGACCATCGTATGCCTGCCAACCTGTTCTACCGGAGCCAGCCGTGAGCGCGTTTTCCGGCCGTCCTCCGGCCTGGAGCTATTGGGTGGTGTTGCCGTCTTTCGTCCTGCTTTGGGCGGTGTTGGCTTGGTGGCTCAAATCACCCTTGCTGCCGACGCCCCTGAACGTACTTGAAACCCTGGTGCAGGAATCCGGCTCCGGAGCGCTCTGGCACCATCTGGGCGCCACCCTGGGCCGCGTGGTGGTGGCCTTTGCACTGGCCATGCTGCTTGGTACCGGGATCGGCATCGTTATGGGGCGTTCCCAAACAACCAATGCTTTGTTCGATCCGCTGCTGGTCCTGTTTCTCAACCTGCCTGCGTTGGTGACCATCATCCTGATGTATGTCTGGTTTGGACTGGTGGAAACGGCAGCCGTGATGGCAGTGGTGATCAATAAGGTTCCCAATGTGGCAGTGACAGTCCGGGAAGGTGCCCGCAGCCTGGACCACCGGCTTGAGGAAATGGCCATCGTCTACGAGTTCACCCGCTGGCAACGGTTCCGTGAGGTCTGGGTACCACAACTGTTTCCCTATCTAATGGCAGCCACGCGTGGTGGACTGGCGTTGATCTGGAAAATCGTCCTCGTGGTCGAGCTGCTGGGTCGCTCCAGTGGTGTCGGCTTCCAGTTGCACATGGCTTTTCAGGTGTTTGATGTGGCAGCCATCCTTGCCTACAGTCTGGCCTTTATCGCCGTTGTGCAAATCATCGAGCTTACCATTCTGCAGCCCCTTGAACGCCGCTCCAGCCGCTGGCGTCAGCCGGAGGCCGCCCATGCTTGAGCTACGAATCGCCGGCCGAAGTTTTGGCAAACCCGTATTGGGCGAGGTTTCCGCCACCATAGAGCGGGGCGATCGCATCTGCCTGCTGGGGCCGTCCGGCATTGGCAAAACCACGCTGTTGAACGCCATCGCCGGGCTCGACAAGGCGATCCCGGCGGGTGCGATTATAGGCCGTGACACATTGCGAATTGGTTACCTGTTTCAGGAACACCGATTGCTGCCCTGGCGGACCCTGAACGCCAATCTCCAGCTTGTGGGAGCAAGTGATGCGGAAGCTGAAAACGTCCTGGGCCAGGTTGGCCTTGCCGGATACGGGCACTACCTACCGGATCAGCTCTCACTTGGCATGGCGCGGCGGGCAGCCCTCGCACGTTGTCTGGCTGTGAAACCGGATTTGTTGTTGCTTGATGAACCCTTCGCGTCGCTTGATCCGGTAATGGCAGGTGAACTGAAAACACTGATTGCTGGCATCATGGACGCAAATGCCAGCATGGCCCTGATTTGCGTGACCCATGATGGAGGCGATGCCGAGATCCTGGCGAACCGTCTATGGTATCTGGATGGTAGTCCGGCGCAGCTGCAATGGGACGATGCCATTGGCGAGCCCAGTTTGATCAGCGATCTTCTTGGGAAGTTGCGAGACTCGGAGGGCGTGGACCTGGTTTAGTGAAAAAACGTGACACTCGAATTGTTGCCTTCGTGAAACATCGGCTAACATGGCCAGCTTGTCTTTTACCGTCAACAAGGAGTGCTGACGATGGGCTTTATGGACCTGGTCCCGGTATGGGACCTGAAGGCCTACCACCTTCCCCGCATTGAATCCCCCTTTATCGCGACCAATAGGGCTAGGCGTCTTATCCAGGACGATGGCAGTGTCCGCGCTCGCATGGAATCGGCGTTCGGGCCCCAAACCCGCAGCGGCCATCATCTGACCGAAACCGTCTGCCGGGCAGTCAGCGATAATAGGCTGATGCTTGTCTATACCGGGTCCGGACGGCCCCTTTCTCCCGTCGTGAGCTGGCTGCCAGACGACAGCCTGCCCGCGGGAGGACGCTGGCGGTTACGCAGTGGCGGAATGAACTTACCTTATGCCATTCAAAAAGGCGTAGCAGAGCTGAATGCCTGCGACATTACTCCTGAACAGCTGCGCCAGTATCACCCCCAGGGTATAGGCGGGTTGGGTGTAGGGTTGTTCTCGGCGAATTATCGTCAATGGCGGAGATCTGAGCGTGAGTCGCAAGACGGGGCGGAAGATCATCGATTGAGCCTGCCGCTGGGAGCCTCTGCTTCAGTGGCATCGCTGAGTGCTGCGGCAGCACTGGCAGCCGAGAAAACAGATTCCTCCAAGGCTGCTCCTCCCAAAGTACATCTGGAAGTCGGGATATTTACCGACGGCACCATGAACAACGCTGCCAATGCCCGCTCGTTTGCCGAGCAACTGGAGCGGGATTGTCTGATTCCCTATGAAAACGATGAGATCAGTCGGGAGGAGTGTGAGTGGCGAATTCGCCTGATGATGGGGGATAGTTACGCCAATGGCCTTAGCAACGTCGCGAAGCTACGAGATCTGTACAAGGAAGGTGAGTTGGAGTCTGAAGGGGGCACAACCTATCTGCGCCAGGTTTATGCTCCTGGCGCGGGCACCAAGACTGGAGATAGCGATAAATGGTATGGCGCTGCCACTGGTATGGGGGAGGCGGGAGTCATTCAGCAGGTAAATCATGCTTTCTCACGACTGGCGTTGTTGATTAAAGAAGATCTGCAGGGCCAGACCATTGAGAGACTGACCGTTGATCTGTTTGGTTTTAGCCGCGGAGCGGCGGCGGCACGCCACGCTGCCCATGAAATCAATCAGGGAGAAAGCGGCTTACTGGCGAGGATACTGGCGGAGAGGGGTGTTCTCTGGCCAGAATTGGTACAAATACGTTTCGTGGGATTGTTTGATTCCGTGGCGGCCATTGTTAACCCATTATCCGGTGACCTCTTAGCTCACAACGACCGAAACCATCCGGTGAGGCTATATCTGGATCCTGGCAAGGTAGGTCAGGTGGTACACCTGACCGCCGCCCACGAACACCGAAAGAACTTTGCCCTGAACAGTCTGAGAAATCGGGATGGCAGCCTCCCAGCCAACTTCCGGGAGGTCACGCTGCCGGGCGTTCACTCTGATATTGGCGGTGGCTATGATGAAAGCCAGAGGGAGGATGTGCTACTAAGCCCGAGGCTACAGATTCCTCAAAACCGGCTGCGCTGGCCGGAGAAGACTTCACAATGGGACAGCCTTGAGGCCCGGAGGCAAAAGGTGGCGGTTCAAGGCTGGGTTGGCGCCTATAGTCTCCCGGTTCGACAGTCGGATCAGTTGCAGGCGCTGCCTCGGGACCTGGGCTCTGAAGGCCCCGCACGTCTGGAAATTATAACCCGGCGCTATGATCACCCCGCACCGGATGGCCGGGTAGAATTGGTGTTACGTATGCTGCGACAGGTGCGTGGAGAGTATTCGCGGGTGGCTTTAAGGTTGATGCACCGTTTGGCGGTCGAAAAGGATGTGCCTCTAATTGAAGTCGATCCCACTGACGACACCGTTTCGGTGCCAGGTGATTTGGCGCCTGTCCTTGAACAATTTGTAGAGCAGGTTACTCAGGGCAACGACGAACCCTCGCTTGACTCTGAATACTTGGATTTATTACTTCAGCGCTATATTCATCATTCGGCAAATTACAACAGCATTGAGGCCCAGATAGCGGGATGGCCGGCGAAACTGGAGGTGTTGTTCCCCCATGCGCCCGCGTCTTCCGGGGAACGCCTTGTATATTCCCAGAAGGAGGGAGAATGATAATTCGCAAGGTATTGGCAATCGGTATCGCAGCCATAGCCCTACTGGTCGGTGGCTGCGCTACCTCGACTGAGGAAGACACCCCCTGGGGCATAAAAGTGGTAGCCCCCAAGCATTATGATATTTGGGGCGTGGGCTTGTTCCTTGAGAAGACTGGGGAACGAAATTGGCGGCAGCCAGTAGGCCACGTAGGTTGCTGCTGGAAAGGGCCGCGTGGCCCCGCTGGATCGAGCACCGGGGTTGAGCCCTTTCCTGAATTGATCCTCATTCACTGGTTCTCCTTTGCTGAACAGAAGTACTACGCCAAATTGATCAAGGTGCCGCCGGACTTACAAGATCGTATGCGGGAGCCCGCGAGCTACAAAACCCAGGTGGATGTGCGGTCGGGGCCTCGTCATACGATGGCCATAGGCTTAGCTCCTGGAGGCACCGTAGTGGTCTGGATCATGAACCAGATCGGCAACGAGATCGAAGTGATGCGTATGCAGGCTTCAGAGGGCTACGGTGATCCTTCCGACTTCACGGAACGCACGAAAGGCTATCTAAAACGGCACGGCGACTACCTCCAAGAACACGGCATACCAACGGAAGGTTGGTAAGCCGGTATCCTGCCTGCCGAACGCCTCTCGGTCAGGCGGGCTTTGTCCCCAGTATCTTCGTCCTCTGAGGACGAAACCCCGCCGTTGCCAAAAGTGCCAGCACGACCGTTACACCGGCGGTAATGCCGAAGGCGGTGGGATTCCACTCCAGATACAACGAGAACCGGATCGCTTCCACCGCGTGGGTGAACGGATTGAACTGGCAAAACCAGTACAGCCAGGGGCTGGCTTCGTTCATTTTCCACAGTGGGTAAAGCGCCGAGGACATGAAGAACATCGGAAAAATGACAAAGTTCATCACCCCCGCAAAGTTTTCCAGCTGCTTGATCCAGGTGGCAATTAGCAGGCCCAGTGCTCCCAGCATCAGGCTGGTTAGTATCAAGGCGGGCAAGACGGCCAGATAGCCCCACAATGGTGGCTCCACATCCACCAGCAGGGCCAGAAGCAGAAAAACATACACCTGCCCGACCGACACTACGCCCATCGCCAGCAACTTGGTTACCAGCAGGAAGGGGCGGGGCAACGGGCTCATCAATAGAACCCGCATGCTGCCCAGTTCCCGGTCATACACCATGGACAGAGCCCCCTGCATGCTGTTGAACAGGATGATCATCCCGCACAGTCCGGGGGCGATGTAGGTCTCGTAGGTGATGTAGGTCTGGTAGGGCGGAATAATGGAGATGCCCAGCACCGCCCGGAAGCCGGCGGCAAACACCACCAGCCACAGAAGCGGCCGAACCAGGGCGCTGGCGAAGCGAGTGCGTTGTTGCCAGAAGCGCAACCACTCCCGCGTCTGGATGCCGACAAAACAGTGCCAGTAATGGGCCGCTTTCATGATTATCCTGCCCCCGTCAGCGAGTGAAACGTTTCCGCCAGGTTCCGGGTGCCCTCGGCTTCGCAAATGTCCTGGCCGGAGCCATCGGCCAGCAGTTTCCCCTGGTGCAGGATCAACACCCGGTCATCCTGTTGCACCTCCTCGATCATGTGCGTCGCCCACAGCACGGTCAGGCCGGCCTCGTCGCACAGAATGCGAACATGTTCGTTGAGCGCTCTGCGACTTGCCACATCCAGGCCGACAGTGGGCTCATCAAGCAGCAACAGAGAGGGCTCATGAAGCAAGGCCCGGGCAATTTCCACACGCCGACGGTGGCCGCCATTGAGCTTGCGCACGGGTTCGTTGGCGCGCTCCAGCAGTTCAAAACGAGCCAGCTCGCGATCACCCCTCGTTCGGGCTTCTTTGCGAGATAAGCCGTGCAGCGCGGCGTGATACTGCAGGTTCTGGCGCACGGTCAAATCAAGATCCAGAGCGTTCTGCTGGAACACCACACCAATCTGGCGCATGGCCTCGGATGGCTGTTTTTTCAACGATTGACCGGCCAGCAGTAGTTCGCCTTGTTGGAGCGCCAGAAGCCGGGTTAACAAACCAAACAGTGTGGATTTGCCGGCGCCATTGGGGCCCAGAAGAGCGTGGAAACGGCCAGAGGTCAGCGCGAAGCTGACCTCTTTGAGCACGGGCTTGTCGCCGTAGCGAAAGCTGATATGGCTGGCTTCAATGGTCATGCTGGTGTTATGAGGACGGATCAATGACCACACCCCAGGGGTAGCGGCCGACCTTGATGGATTTGATCACCTTCAGGTCTTCGACATCGATCACCGAAACGTCTCCTGAAACGCCGTTGGTGGTATAGAGATGTTTCTCATCC
This sequence comes from Marinobacter sp. UBA3604, assembly GCF_002375325.1. Lineage (NCBI taxonomy): Bacteria > Pseudomonadati > Pseudomonadota > Gammaproteobacteria > Pseudomonadales > Marinobacteraceae > Marinobacter > Marinobacter sp. UBA3604. The sequence goes on along the minus strand of NZ_DFMB01000014.1, from coordinate 10,625 downwards.
TTATCGAGATCCAGTTGCCATACCCGACTGCCCACCAGTAGATAATCCAACACTTCATAAGTCTGGGCATCGACGACTGCAACATGATTTGATGGGCCGAGCGCTACGAAGGCGTATTTGCCATCGGAGGTCAGCTCGATACCGACGGGCTGAACGCGGTCCTGATTCACGCCAGGAACCTTGAACGACATCTCATGGATCTGCTCCAGATTGTCCACATCGATGATGTGCACGGTGCCGCCGATTTCCGCCGAAGCCCAGGCAATCTTGCTGTCTTTGCTGAATTCCACGTGGCGGGGGCGTTGTCCGACAACGATGTTCTTTTCAATCTCAAAAGTCTCGGTGTTGATCCAGTGCAGCATGCTGGTGGTTTCACTGGTGTTTACCGCCCACTTGCCGTCCGGGCTGACGGCCATGCCTTCCGGCTCGATGCCGACGTCAATCTGGGCCAGGACATCTTTGGTTTCCACATCCACCACGGTCACGATGGCGTCGTCCTCGTTGGCGATGTACAGATGCTTGTTGTTTGGATGGAGCGAGAACTGTTCCGGATCTTCACCGGAGGGCAGGGTGTCGACAATCTTACGGGTCGCCAGATCCAGCACCTGAACGGTGTCGTCGTCACTGGCGCAGATATAGAGCTTGGTGTGGTCCTTGGACAACAGGATGCCCCGTGGCCGCTGGCCCACATCAATGGTCTCAACAACTTCCTGAGTCTCGGTGTCGATGATGGAAAGGGTGTTGTCTTTTTCGTTGGACACGTAGGCAAGGCTGGCTATCGCCGGTGTCGACAGGCCGACGATGGCGGCCAGGGCGGCGTGCTTGAGCAGAGACTGCATGATGTAACTCCTTCTTGTTTTAGAAAGCTTCCGCAAGAGCGGTCAGCCGTTAATGCGACATTTGCTCTCGGGTTCGTCGAAACCGAGCGTGTCCATGTTCGTGTTGGGATGCAGAAACCCTTCGAACGGTGCTCTGGCAACCAGTCCCCGTGGATGAACCAGGGGAATTGGCTGTCGAAGTTGGCCGTTCCAATCGCGATAAGTCAGCTTGCGGCCCTTGAAGGCGGCAAGCTGGAATTTGTCGCTGAAAAGAAAACTTCGGATTGCGTTGGGGCTTGCGTCACCCAAGTCAGTGACGGCTGTACCGATGGAGCGAATGGCTGCCCAAGTGGCATAGTCCTCGCCGTTCATGTCGCGGCCAGCCAGATCACGGAAGCGGCTATGCAGTTGAGCGGCGCCCCAGCTTTCCACTACCCGGTGCCAGGTGACTGGTGACATCCCCTGTGTTCCAACAACCGGGCGCGGCAGCCAGGTATTGAACGGCACGTACTCGCCGAAATCGCCTCGAACATCCGCCACCACGACGGCATCGTAATCGCTGGCCTGGGTAAACAACGGCAGTTCCCTGGAGGCGGTGCGGCGAAGGTCGGCGTCAAAGGTCCATGGTTTGTCTTCAATAACTTCCAAACCGAAGCGCTTGGCAGATCTGCGAAAGGCATTGGCCCAGCCTTTGTCGTCGTCAGTGGGCCCGGTAATCAAGAAAATCTCGTTCCAGCGCCGTTGGTTCAGCCACTGTGCCAGTGCGTCCGTCAGCATGGCGTAGCTGGGCATGGTATGGAGCAGGTTGGCGTTGCATTCGATGGTTCGAAGCTCGTCCGCTTTTGAACCGGCATTGAACAGAAGTGTGTCTGCGTCCGTCTTTGCGATCATTCTCTTCAATGTCTGTGCCGGAGTATTCACCACGAACAGTTCGATACCGGACGCGCGCAGTTGGTCGAAAGCGGCCATCGCTTCAGTTTCCGACTCGGCAACCCTGCTTTCCAGGGTGTAGGTTTGCCCGAGAAACTTCCCGGTGGTGCTGTTGTCCTGCATGCCCAGTTCTGCGCCTTTCAGGCCGGCGTCTTCTGGTTCGGGAAGGACATTGGACAAGACCGGGCCCTGGTCCGGATGCCATTGCACATACCCTACACGTACCTCAAGAGAATCTGCTTTCAGCGGGGCGGTGCTGAGGATGGCTGCCAGTATTGCGGTTGCAGTCCTGAACAAAAGAGACATGAAGTTCTCCGGTTTATTGTTGTGCTTCCAGCTTAGAGAAGGGAAAAAGTCCCGGAAATATTCAGAAAGTAGGAAAGTGCCGGTACTAAAGAACTATTCCGGTCAGAAATAGGGCGTTTAGCATGATTGGTATAGGTGCCAAAGCCTTTGACTGGACCAAAATAATGACGGCTTACCGGAAAATTTCCCTGACCATGCTGGCGGTATTTGTTGTCGTGTATCTGCTGGGTGCTGCGTTGTACATTGGGCAGGCGCAGCACGATGTTCAGCGTGAGCTCACCGGCGTGTCAGGTCTGGCGAAAAGTCTGGGTGATCCTCAAGGTCTGCCGGCTAATGTGGTTGCGAATATGCGGCACATAAAGCCAGTGGCCGACAAGGCAGACGACAATGGGCATGTGCCTTCCTGGTTTTCGTCCATGGTGTCGGGACAGGTGTCTTTTCCCTCGGTCAATGGCTGGCGGATTGATCCCGCTGATGAGGTCGAGGAAATCTGGGAAGGGTTCCTGCTGGTTTCCTTTTCCTACGCAGTGGGTATGGTTTTGTGCTTCATGGCACTCTACGGAATGGTCAGGCAGGGGCTTCGGCCCCTGGTTTCATTGGCAAGCGCTCTGGAGGCTGTGGCCGGGGGGGAGCTGACTTCCAGGCTGCCAAGGCAGAGTATCCGAGAACTGGATACTCTGGCCGGTCGGTTCAATGCAATGGCCACCGCGCTGGAAAAGGAACAGAAAACCGTCAGCCACCTGCTGAACGAACTGCTGCAGTTACAGGACCGGGAGCGATCACATATTGCCCGTGTCTTGCACGATGATCTTGGCCAGTATCTCACCGGTATTCGTGCGCAGGCGCGAAGCTGGGTGTACGACCCCGAATTGAACGAACGACAGAAGCAACAGGCAAAAGATCTAGCGGGACACTGTGAAACCGTGCAACAGCATTTCCGCCATTTGTTGCAGGATCTGCACCCATTGGTGATGGAGCAACTTGGCCTGGACAGCGCCATTCGACACCTGGCGGAACAGTGGCAGCAGTTGAGCGGGCTGGACTGTCGGCTTGATATGGATACGCAACTGCCGCAACTCACCGATGAGCAGCAGACACATCTCTATCGTTTCCTTCAGGAGGCGCTGAACAACATATCCCGACACGCCAGAGCCCGCTGCGCAATACTGGCGGTTGCTCAACATTCCGATGGACTGCGGATTGACATTCGGGACGACGGAGCCGGTGCAGAGAACTTTCCCGCGAAGGCGGGCCTGGGCATTCGCTCCATGCGTGAGCGGGCGCGATGCCTCGGCGGAAAGGTGCAATTTTCCAGCAAGGTGGGTGAAGGCACACGAATACGCCTTGCGGTGCCTTTGTCTGAATCCATTACAGCGCCAGGAGGTGCCGTGTGAAACTGATGATCGTTGATGACCATCAGGTTGTGCGTCAGGGGATTGCCAACCTGCTGAGGTCGATGATACCCGCCGTCGCCATTGTCGAAGTGGAAACAGGACAGGATGCGGTTGCCCGTTACGCGGACCACCAGCCGAATGTCGTGCTGCTGGATATGGGGTTGCCGGATATCTCTGGCCTGGAAGTGGGGCGCCGACTTCGTCAGCGCTGGCGCAGCGCCGCCATTCTGTTCTTTACCATGCACGATGAACTACCAATGGTGCGCCAGGCCCTGGATGTTGGTGGGCTGGGGTTTGTATCCAAGAGTTGCGCCCCCGAAGAATTGGCGGAAGCGGTCAAACGGGTAGCGGCGGGCCAACCCTACATCGAGCACCCGATTGCGACCCGGCTGGCTATGAATCAGGAAAGACCGGTGGATCACCGTCTGCGCGATATCACACAGCGGGAGATGGAAGTTTTGCTGATGTATGCCCGGGGGGAGAGTGTTCCGGGGATTGCCGGGCGCCTGTGTGTTAGCAATAAAACGGTTTCCAACCATCTGGCGGTATTGAAAAGCAAACTGCAGGTGGCCTCGTCAGTGGAGTTGATTCACCTGGCTGTGGATGCCGGTCTGATTCGGTACGGTCAATTGGGAGAAGGCCAGCGGGTGTGAGCCCGCTCTCACCATTACCAATCGAAAGGGCAGGCCGTGCAGCCTTCCATGTAGGTGCCCTCGAACGTCGCGTAATGTATCCGGGTTCCGGTGAGATTGGCGTCAGACAGGTTGGCCAGGCCGAGCTTGGCCTCCTGAAGGTTGGCTCCCTGAAGATTGGCACCTTTCAGGTCGGCTTTTGGCAGCCAGGAGATTTCAAAACTACTGAAGGCGAGATTGGTGTTCTGCAATGAAGCGCCTGAGAACCTCGAGAAATCGAAATTGGCCCCCGTTAGATTCGAGCCGCTAAAGTCAGCCCCCTGGGCAAAAAGGTATTGCCCCTGCATGCCCTGAAGATCTGCATTTTTCAGCGATGCTCCCCGCATGCTTGCTCGGTAGGCCTGCAAACGGTAGCCAACGACGTTGTCCAGACTTGCTCCATCCAGATTGGCACCTCTGAGGCTTGTATGGCTCAGGTTGGCTCCTGACAGGTTGGCGCCTTTGAAATCAGCGGAACGTAAGTCCATGTTGGACAGATCGGCGCCCTGAAGATCCGCTCCAGGACACTGGGCCTGCCGCTCAAGAACGCAGCCATTGATCGTGGGGGCCTGGTTTTGGCCCGCCAAGTAATCATCGGCAATTGCCTGTGAGCACAACGTAATCATGGACACCGTAATAGCGAGTTTCATGGTGGTCACTCCCGAACAGATGCTGAAAAAAGGGGCCTGGCGTGAAGCCAGACCCAGGTCGGAGGTTGGTTAGCGGGAAGCCTGTGCCCAGGAGGGCATCTTGAACACCCAGAATGACCCGCCTTGAGAAATGGGCTTGGTCAGCTCAGCCATGTCGCCGCCCCACAGTGGCACTGCACCGCCGTAGCCAGAGGCAACGCCGATATACTGCTCACCGTCCATCTCCCAGGTGATCGGAGACGAAATGATTCCGGAGCCGGTCTGGAACTTCCAGAGTTCTTCGCCGGTTTCGGCATCAAAGGCCTTGAGGAACCCGTCTCCCGTGCCTGTGAATACCAGGCCGCCCTTGGTGGTTAGAACACCTGCCCACAGGGGCATGTTTTCCTTATGCTCCCATTCAATGTCGCCGGTGATGGGGTTCATGGCACGGAGGATACCCACATGGTCGTCATACATGCGCTTGATGCGGAACCCCTGACCCAGGTAGGCCGCGCCTTCTTTGTAAGTGACCTCCTCGGTCCAGTAATCCTCTTTCCAGTGGTTGGCTGGCACGTAGAACAGACCGGTATCCTGGCTGTAGGCCATAGGGTTCCAGTTTTTGCCACCGAGGAAGGGCGGGGAAACTTCGATGGATTTGCCGCGGGTTTCGCCTTCAGCTACGGGTGGCGGGCGCTGGCCTTCGGCTTCGATTGGACGACCGTCCTCGCCAATCCCTTCAGCCCAGGTAATATTGTCTACGAACGGGAAACCTTTTTTGAAATCGCCGTTGGTACGGTCAACAACGTAGAAGAACCCATTGCGATCGGCGTGCGCTGTCGCTTTTACGGTCTCCCCGTCCTCATCGTATTCAAAAAGCACCAGTTCGTTGTTGCCCGAGAAGTCCCAGGCATCGTTGGGTGTGTGCTGGTAGAACCATTTCACTTCGCCAGTGGACGGGTCTACGCCGACCTGCCCGGACGTGTACAGGTTGTCGTAGTCGGCGGGGTCGCCACCGGGTGATGTGCGCTTCCAGGTGTTCCATGGGGCAGGGTTGCCGGCGCCGATGATGATGGTATTGGTGTCGGCATCGAAGCTCGCGCTCTGCCAGGGGGCACCGCCACCGTGGCTCCAGGCCTCGACCTTTCCAGTTTCGGTGTTGGGATCGTCAGGCCAGCTCGGTGCACGAGGATCGCCGGTCGGTGTGCTTTTCTCGCCATTCAGGCGACCATAATGCCCCTCCACGAATGGGCGCATCCAGATTTCTTCGCCGGTATCAGGGTCACGCGCAAACAGTTTGCCCACAACGCCGAACTCATCCCCGGACGACCCGTGAATCAGCAGTACCTTGCCGGACTTCTGGTCTTTCACCAGGGTTGGAGCCCCGGTCATGGTGTAGCCTGCTTCGTGGTCGGCGAACTTTTCCCGCCAGGCTACCTTGCCAGTGTCCTTGTTTAGGGCAACGATGCCGGCGTCAAGGGTGCCAAAGAAGACCTTGTCACCGAAGATGGCTGCGCCCCGGTTCACAACGTCGCAGCACGGGCGGATGCCCTCGGGCAGGCGGTGATTGTATTCCCAGAGTTTGTCTCCGGTTTTGGCGTCCAGGGCGTAGATTCTGGAATAGGAACCGGTGATATAGATAACGCCGTCGTGAATCAGCGCCTGCGATTCCTGCCCCCGCTGCTTCTCGTCGCCGAATGAGAAAGACCAGGCCGGAACCAGGCGCTCAACGTTCTCGCGATTAACAGTGGTCATCGGGCTGTAACGTTGTGCCTTGGGGCCGATGCCGTAGCCAAGTACGTTTTCCGTGGTTTGTGCATCGTTGGCGATGTCGTCCCACGTCACGTCTTTGGCGTGCACCTGAAGTGACAGAGCGGCTGATGAACCCAGCATCAGTGCCAGGCTGATCCCGCGTATAAGCGGATGCTTTTCTTTGGTGGTTTTCATACATGTTCCCCTTGGTTTTTGTTGTGACTAACGCCCTGCTTCGACGTCGACGCACTGAGTATTAGCTGCGTAGCCAACGCCAGGCGACGGAAATTCCCATGCTGGATCCGGGAAAAAACCAGAAAAACCCGGGAAAATATCCCGATATGCGCGCTTGTAGCTGAGAAACGGGCAGTTTTTAGACACTGCCTTTCCATCTCATGCTTTGGCCTTCGCTCTCTGCGTCTACTACCAAGGAACTACACCAAAACCTCCAAAGTGGCATTCGGATTGAGCGGTGCGATTCCTAGACTGGGAGCAAGCACATTGGCGCCTGACAAAACCAACAGCCAATGGATGAGGAATCAAATAGCAGAGGTAGCAACAATGACCACGTCCTTTTCACTTCACACGCTGCTGGCAGCCGCTCTTTTGGGAGCTGCTGGTCTGGTAATGGCTCACGGCAACGTGACTCCACAGGAGGTGGACACTGGTGACCTGCCTGAACTCGGTGACGAAGTGCGATCGCAGAACCCGTTTCGGGAAGGCAATGAGTATGGCAAGCACAATGCCCAGGCCGTGACCGTGGGAGAGAGTGCGTACGCCGGCAACTGCGCAGGCTGCCACGGTATCCGCGCTATGTCCGGCGGCCTGACGCCCGACTTGCGTGAGCTGACCGAGTGGGATGACGAGTATTACGTTACCCGAGTGCTCAACGGCACTGACAGGGGCATGCCCGCCTGGAAGAAGACACTGGACCAGAACGCCATATGGGCCATTCGGACTTATGTGGAGTCTCTGCCGAAGCCGGAATGATCGCCTCACGGATGTTCACACAAAGCCTGTACTCAGGCCGGCCCTGTGCCGGCCTGACGTCGTTGGGGAGAAAACAATGAAAACACTGTCCCGTATTATCGTACTGATGCTGTTTTTCCAGGTGGTCCCGGCGCAGGAAGTGGACGACGGCGATCCGTTGCTGAACAGGCCTGCGGACCGAACCTACGACATCATTCTCGAATCCGGTTATCTGAAAGTCGGTGTTTATGAAAACTTCCCGCCGTACTCCTACGAGGTGAACGGAGAACCCCGTGGCATTGACGTGGAAGTGGGCAAGCAGATTGCCGAGGCCATGGGCGTTGAATTCCGGGTGCACTGGATTGTGCCTGATGAAAACCTGGGGGATGACCTCAGAAACAATGTCTGGAAAGGGCACTACCTCGCCAAGCGCCGGCTGGCAGACGTGATGATGCGGGTGCCTTATGACAAGCAATATGCCTACATGCAGGATTCCACCGGGGAATACATCAACGAACAGGTGGTGCTGTTCGGCCCCTACCAGCAGGAAACCTGGCAAATTGCCTTCAACCCCGAAAAGATCGAAGGCGTCGACACCGTCGCCAAGTTCCAGTATCACCCGATCGGCGTAGAGATCGACACCCTTCCGGACTTCTATCTGAGCTCCGGCTTGCAGGGTCGCATGCGTGAGCAGGTCAGGCATTACCCTAATGTTCGCGAGTCTTTCAACGCGATGCGCGATGGCACGGTAAGTGCCGTTATGGGCATGCGCGCCGAGATCGATCATGAGCTTGGGCGCCCTGGAAATACCGAATTTCAGCTGGCAGGGAACGGCTTCCCGGGTATCGGCAAGCAGGTCTGGGACGTGGGCATGGCCATCAAGCATACCCATCGCCAGCTCGGTTATGCGATCGAAGCCATTATCGGTGACCTGGTGAAATCCGGCGACATGCAAGCACTGTTTGCGGAGCTCGGGCTGCGATATAGCGTTCCCCAATATTATCGGGAATTTCTCAGCGAGGAAGCGTTGACTAAGGCCGAAGGTCAGCGTTGATGAAAACCCGTTTCACTCAGAGCGACACATCAAGATCGCGACGCCCTCGCGGGCTTTGTTTTTGGAGGTAGTAATACCAAGTGATGAGAAAACCAGTGCCGGGGGGTAATTGTTGGTTTTCGTCCCAAAGCGAAGAATCACTTCAGAGGCGGGAAAAGTTCCCGGTTCATCCTGAAACAAAAACGATCGCACCGAAAACAAGAGACTTGGAGAGCGCAACCATGACATCGAACAAGTTCGGGATTCGCATTGCGGCCAGTGCCCTGGCGCTGGCGGTATCGTATGGGGCCCAAGCGGTCACCGACGAAGACATCATGAACGATCATAAAACGCCGGGCGATATTGTCAGTTACGGCATGGGTACCCAGGGTCAGCGCTTCAGTATCCTGGAAGACCTTAACACCAGCAACATTCAATACCTCCAGCCAGCCTGGGCGTTCTCGTTTGGCAGCGAGAAAATGCGCGGCCAGGAGTCGCAGCCATTGATCAAGGATGGCGTGATGTATGTGACCGCCTCCTATTCCCGTGTTTACGCTATTGATGCCAGAACCGGCGAGGAGATCTGGCAGTACGACGCGCGTTTGCCCGACGGCATCATGCCCTGTTGTGACGTTGTTAACCGCGGCGTTGCCCTGTACGACGACAAGGTTATTTTCGGCACTCTCGATGCCAAACTCGTCGCTTTGAACAAAGACACCGGCAAGCCCATGTGGATCAAGAAGGTTGCCGACTACCAGGCGGGTTATGCCATTACTGCCGCACCTATCGTCGTCAAAGGCAAAGTGATTACCGGCGTTTCCGGTGGTGAGTTCGGTATTGTCGGCAAGGTGGAAGCCTACGACGCCAATACCGGTGAGCTGGTGTGGATGCGTCCGACCGTTGAAGGCCATATGGGCTATGTCTACAAAGACGGCAAGGCGGTTGAAAGCGGCATTTCCGGCGGCAAAGCCGGAAAGACCTGGCCGGGTGATATGTGGAAGAACGGCGGTGCTGCGACCTGGTTGGGTGGCACCTATGATCAGGACACCGACTCCCTGTTCTTCGGAACCGGTAACCCGGCACCCTGGAACTCACACCTGCGCCCCGGCGATAACCTGTTTTCATCCTCGCGGGTGGCAATCGATCCGGACGATGGCAGTATCAAATGGCACTTCCAGACCACGCCTCATGATGGTTGGGACTACGATGGTGTCAACGAGCTGATTTCGTTCGATTACAAAGAAAAGGGCAAAACCGTGAAAGCGGCAGCAACGGCTGACCGTAACGGCTTCTTCTATGTTCTGAACCGTGAGAACGGCGACTTCATTCGCGGCTTCCCGTTTGTGGACAAGATCACTTGGGCTGAAGGCCTTGATCCGAAGACCGGTCGTCCGATTTTTAAAGATGGTGGTCGCCCGGGTGACCCTTCTGCGATGGAAGGAAGCAAGGGTGAAGTGGTTGTTGCCCAGCCAGCGTTCCTTGGTGGTAAGAACTGGATGCCAATGGCCTATAGCCAGGATACCGGCCTGTTCTACGTACCGTCCAATGAATGGTCCATGGATATCTGGAACGAGCCAGTTTCCTACAAGAAAGGCGCGGCTTTCCTGGGTGCGGGCTTTACCATCAAGCCAGCTAATGACGATTACATCGGCGTGCTCCGTGCCATAGACCCAAAGACCGGCAAGGAAGTCTGGCGTTATGAAAACACCGCTCCGCTGTGGGGTGGTGTGATGACAACCGCTGGCAACCTTGTCTTCACTGGTACGCCCGAAGGCTATCTGAAGGCTTTTGACGCCAAGACCGGCGAAGAGCTGTATAAGTTCAACACCGGTTCCGGCGTTGTGGGTACGCCTGTCACCTGGACCATGGACGGCGAGCAGTATGTCTCTGTGGCCTCTGGCTGGGGTGGGGCGGTTCCGCTCTGGGGCGGTGAAGTGGCCAAGGTGGTAAAGGACTTCAACCAGGGCGGTATGGTCTGGACGTTCAAGCTGCCGAAGGATCGTGTTGCGAGCAACTGATTCGACGATAGAACGGCCATTGTTCGTTCGATGGGGGCTGCCGGAAGGCAGCCCTCAGATTGCTGACGAACCCCGCTTTTCCGGGGTTCGTTGCATTTGGGTGTTTTA